>JAILMV010000106.1 GCA_024692185.1 Bacteroidales bacterium
TCCCATGTCCCGCAGGCGGAGCTGGCGTGCTATTTCTTCGGCCGCCAGCTTGTTCACCTCGAAGGTGTTCTCCTCCTGGTCGTTTGTCTTTGCGCGTGTGCCGCTGTTCACATCGATTACGTTCAGGGCCTCGGTCGTCTCGATGACCAGATATGCACCCTGTTTCATGGGAACCACCTTGCCGAAGGAACTCTTGATCTGGCGTGTGACCTCGAAATGGTCGAAAATCGGTTCCTTGCCATCGTAAAGCTTGACTATCTTCTCCTGCTCGGGGGATATGAGGGAGATGTAGCGGCGGGTCTCCTCGTAAATCTTCTCGTCGTTCACGTAAATGTTGCTGAACGAGTCGTTGAGGAGGTCCCTCAGGATGGTGGTGGTTTTTGAGTACTCGGTGAACAGCAGGCATTTGCCCTTGTTCCTTGCGATCGTCTTCCAGGAACTCTCCCATTTTTCGATGAGCGATTTGAGCTCGGCTACGAGCACCGCGGCGGAACTGCCTTCTGCAGCCGTGCGGATAATGGCTCCGTAGTTGTGGGGGAGGATGTTTCCTACAAGCGTCTCGAGTCTTCTCTTCTCCTCCTTGGAGGAGATCTTCTGGGAAACGCTTACTTTCTGTGCGAAAGGAAGCAGTACAATGTTGCGTCCTGCCAATGAAATCTCCGCAGTCAGCCGGGATCCCTTCGTCGAAATCGGTTCCTTGACAATCTAGCCTATGATGAGCTGTCCGGGTTTGAGATAATCTTCGATGCGGCCCTCCTTGGAAATGGGCTCGCCGATCTTTATTCCCTTGTACAGCTCAGACATATTCCGGCCCGGGTTGCTTTCCCTGACGAATTTGTCGAATGCGTCAAAGTGCAGACCCAGGTCGAGATAATGTACAAAAGCCTCTTTGGTGTCGCCGATATCCACGAAAGCAGCATTCAGTGCGGGAAGTATCTTCTTGACCTTGCCAAGATATACGTCCCCCACAGAAAAGCTGTGACCCTGACTCGATTCTCTGTTGAGCTCGATAAGGCGGTGGTTCTCCAGCAGTGCCAGACGAACTTCAGCCGAGCCCACGTCGACCACAAGGTCTTTTTCTTGGTGTTCGGATTCCATTTGGGGACTGGATAAAACAAAAGACCCGCCGGATCTCCCGCCGGGCCTAGAGCGACTTATTTCTTCTTGTGACGGTTCAGACGCAGACGCTTCTTGCGCTTGTGCGTCGCCATCTTGTGTCTTTTATGCTTTTTTCCGTTCGGCATATAATAAAGATGAAATTATTTCTGGAGCTCTGCAACGAATGCCTTGGAGGGTTTGAATGCGGGGATATCGTGTGCAGGAATGGTGATGGTGGTCTTCTTGGTGATGTTCCTGGCGGCCTTCTGTGCCCTGTGCTTGATGATGAAGCTGCCAAAACCGCGGAGGTAAACAGGTTCACCATTGATGATAGAACCCTTGATAGACTCCATTGCTGCCTCAAATACTGTCTGAACGGTTACTTTTTCAATGCCTGTTGCCTTTGCAACTTCACTGACGATTTCTGCTTTAGTCATGATTATATTAAGTAATAAATGTTAGTTATCTTCCCGTCTATCAATTGGGAACGCAAAAATAGGGTTTAATTTTCAACTATCAAAATATTTTCGCGCTTTTCTTGAAGTGATATACGGTATTTTATTGCTCTCGACTTTGGCACGGAGATTGACCAAATATGTGTCCGGGAGAATTATACCCTTTTTACTGACATTTTGACACAATTATGAAGCAAGATATCAACATCATCCCTGTGGTGCAGGGAGAAGCGCAGTTCAAACTCAACGAAGCCGACCTGCCAGACGTACTGCCCGTGCTGGCCCTTCGCAACACGGCCCTTTTCCCGGGAACGGTTTATCCCGTTACGATCGGCAGGGAAAAGTCCGTCCGCCTGATACAGGACGCCGAGGAGAACGATTTCTTCATCGGAGCCGTGCCGCAGACCGACGTGTCGGTGGAAGACCCTGTCGCAGAGGACCTTTACCGTTTCGGGACCGTCTGCAAGATCCTGAAGACCCTGGAGATGCCCGACGGCACCCTGACAGCCATCCTGCAGGCATTCCGCCGCATAGAAATAGACGCCGTGGTGGGCATGGAACCTTATCTCACCGCGCGCGTGCTTTATCTGCGCGACCGCAGCTACGACTCTGACAGCACTGACATCAAGGCAGTGTCGGAGACGCTCAAGGACAAGGCGATGCAGCTGCTGCGCTCCTCCAATATAGCTTCCCGCGAGTCGATAGGCGCTATCAAGGCGGTGGACAACTTCGAGTTCCTGGTGAACTTCGTGGCCACCACCATCGACGTGGAGGACTTCAAGGACAAGATGGAGCTTCTGCAGTACGGCGACGTGAAGATGCGCGCCATGAAGCTCCTCTCCATACTCGACGTCCAGCTGCAGCTGATGAAGCTCAAGCAGGATATCAACCAGAAGGTGAAGAGCGAGATAGACCAGCAGCAGAGGGAGTATTACCTGAACAGCCAGCTCAAGACCATCCAGGAGGAACTCGGCATGGATGAGCAGGAAGACTTCGACAAGTTCCGCGAGAGGGCCCAGGAGAAGAAGTGGCCCGAGGAGATAGGCAAAGCCTTCGAGAAGGAGCTCGCCAAGCTGGAGAAATACAATCCCAACTCGCCCGACTACAGCGTGCAGTACAATTATCTAGAGTTCATGCTCCAGCTGCCCTGGGGCGAAATGAGCGAAGACAATCTGGACCTCAAGAACGCCCAGAAGGTGCTGGACGACGACCATTACGGTCTCGACACCGTGAAGGACCGCATCATCGAGTATCTTGCCGTGCTCAAGCTGAAGGGTAACATGAAGTCGCCCATCCTTTGCCTCTACGGCCCTCCGGGAGTGGGCAAGACCTCGCTCGGAAAGTCCGTGGCCCGCGCGCTCGGGCGCAAGTACGTGCGCATCTCGCTCGGCGGCATGCACGACGAGGCCGAGATCCGCGGCCACCGCAAAACCTATGTGGGCGCCCTTCCTGGCCGTATCCTGAACGGAATCGCACGTGCGGGCACCTCCAATCCCGTAATCGTGCTGGACGAAATCGACAAGCTCGGCGCCGACTTCAAGGGCGACCCT
This sequence comes from Bacteroidales bacterium, assembly GCA_024692185.1. Taxonomy (GTDB): domain Bacteria; phylum Bacteroidota; class Bacteroidia; order Bacteroidales; family UBA932; genus Cryptobacteroides. Next base: position 3,104 of record JAILMV010000106.1, read on the forward strand.
TCGTCCGCCTTGCTGGAAGCCCTCGACCCCGAGCAGAACTCCACCTTCCACGACAACTATCTGGACTTGGACTACGACCTCAGCAACGTGATGTTCATCACCACTGCCAACAGCTTGTCGCCCGTACAGCCCGCGCTGCTGGACCGTATGGAACTCATCAACGTGTCCGGTTACCTCGCCGAGGAGAAGGCCGAGATCGCAAAGCAGTTCCTGCTTCCTAAGCAGCTCAAGGAGCACGGCATCAATTCCAAGGCGCTCAAGATCAGCGCCGCAGGCATCAAGGCCATTATCGATGAGTACACACACGAGAGCGGAGTCCGCGGCCTGGAGAAGCAGATTGCAAAGATTGCCCGCGTCACCGCCAAGAAGATAGCCCTGGGCGAGGAGTATCCCACTACCATCAAGCCCGAGCACCTGAAGGAGTACCTCGGCCTGCCCACCAACTTCCACGACCTGCAGAAGGGCAACGAGGCCCCCGGCGTCGTTACCGGCCTTGCATGGACCCAGATGGGCGGCGAAATCCTCTTTGTCGAGAGCTCCGTGAGCGGCGGCAAGGGAGTGATGACCATGACCGGCAATCTCGGCGACGTGATGAAGGAATCCGCCACCATTGCCTATCAGTATATCAAGGCTCATCCAGAAATGGCAAAGATGGACTCCAAGACCTTCAGCGAGAAGGACATTCACGTCCACGTGCCCGAGGGCGCAACCCCCAAGGACGGTCCGTCCGCCGGTATAACCATGGTCAGTTCGATGGTGTCGGCCCTTCGCGGCGAAGCTGTAAGGAAGGGTATAGCCATGACAGGCGAAATGACCCTGCGCGGCCGAGTACTGCCCGTCGGAGGCATAAAAGAAAAGATACTCGCCGCCAAGAGGGCGGGAGTATCCACTATCGTTATCTCCGAGGAAAACCGCAAGGACGTAGAGGACATCAAGCCTATCTACGTCAAGGGTCTGGAGTTCCACTATGTCAAGACGATAGACGACGTAATCGGCTTCATCTTCTGACAGTTGCGGCAGTCCCTGCCGCTGCCCTTACCAGTCCAGTTGATCGGTCGGGAAGTTTTGGGCTTCGGCTTCATATATGTCGCCCGGAGTATTATAGGCAATATAATGCAGCTTGATGACTTTGCCCTTGTTGTCGTCGAGTCCGGTCAATGTAACGTCATCGGCGGAATCACGGGTAAGGGACCAGTTCCCGGCCCAGTGGCTGTTATATGAGTTGGGTTTGCCTACCAGATAAACATTCCATAATCCCTCACCTTTTTTTAATAATCCGCCGAAGGAAAAATACCGGGAATAGTCTATCGCGAGGACACTCTCCTCGAAATAGAAGGCATGGTCGTGACCGATTGCAGAGTAATTGAAAAACTGTATTGAACTGTTGTCTTTGTTTTTCAGGCCCATTTCAAAGATGACACTCTTGCTTCGGCCCTCTTGCTTTCCATCAAGAAAGTATGTCGCTTCCCAGATCTCTCCTGCTTTGGACTTGTCAATAAACTTGTAGTATCCAGTGCTACATGAAACGGATGTCAGAATGTAAAAAGCTGCGGCTGTGATAATTGCGGTTCTTCTCATATAACTTATTGGTTTAGAATAATGTAGGGTGGTTTTCCTCCAGGCCGCGGAGGACGCGCTCCATGACGGCCTGGCGGATGAGGGCGGAGCGTGAACTGACCTTGAAGCGGCGGCAGTACTCGTTTATTGCGGCGAGTTCCTTGTCGTTAAAGAATACTGATTTGCGGTGGCTGTGGCGCAGGGCTTCGCGCTGCTTGTCGAAGTACGCCGGATCCACTCCCTGGATTTTATTGCTTTTGCGTTTGGCCATAGTAATCGCAAATATAATGAATAATTTCGTCAAGTGATTCAATTTCAAGG
>JAILMV010000129.1 GCA_024692185.1 Bacteroidales bacterium
CGATCTGGATGCGGTCGCGCAGGTCTGCTACAGACATTTCGCGTGCTTCTGCTGCTTTCATTGTTCTACTTCTCCATTAAATTATTCCACATAATCCCTGCGGACGATGAATTTGGTCGCGACGGGGAGCTTGTTGGCGCCAAGACGCATTGCCTCTTTGGCGATGTCGAGAGATACACCCTCGGCCTCGAAGATGATACGACCGGGAGTGATAGGGGCTACGTATCCGTAAACGTCACCCTTACCTTTACCCATACGAGTATCGAGAGGTTTCTTGGTAACCGGCTTCACAGGGAATACCCGGATCCAGAGCTGACCTTCACGGTTCATCTTACGGGTGATAGCCTGGCGGGCTGCCTCAATCTGCTGAGCGGTAAGCCAGCAGTTCTCAAGGTTCTTGAGACCGAAGGAACCGAATGCAAGCTGGTTGCCGCGCTGGGCCATACCCTTCATGCGGTTCTTCTGTTCCCTTCTGTACTTTGTTCTCTTAGGCTGTAACATTGTAATATTACTTTAATATAAACTAAAAATTCTCGTTAAATCCTTGATAATCAGCGATATACGCAATTACAGGGCGGATTTTTGGGATGCAAAGTTACTAAAAATTTCTTTACGCGCAATGATTTTTGCAAAAAAATTGAGCATTTTCGACACAAAAATTTTATAGTCAACTATTCATTTTTCAGCAACTTACAAATCCGCACAAAAAAAATTTTGTTACCTTTGCGACCGTGAAAAAAATAGTGCTGACAATACTATGCATCCTGATGGTCCTGCCGCTCTCCGCCCAGCGGAAGAGAAAGGCCGAACCATTCCCGATGTATTACACCATAGACGAGAAAGGCGACACCATCTTCATGGACACGATCGACCCCGTGTGGGTCTTCCCCAAGGGCACCAGACTGAAGAAGGGCGACTGGCGCAGGCAATACAAGATGGTCTATAACTTCAACAAGGTCTATCCCTATGCCCTGGCAGGCAAGAAGATGATGCACCAGGTGGACAGCGTGATAGCCGCCGACGTGACTAAGCGCAGCCAGCGCAACGCCTACACCCACGACGTGATGATGGAGCTCTTCGGCATCTTCGGAGGGGACATCAAGCGGATGAGCATCTCGCAGGGCGTGATGCTGCTGAGGCTGGTGGACCGCGAATGCGGAGTGCCTCCCTTCGAAATCATCAAGGAATACCGCAGCTCCTTCTCGGCCAACTTCTGGCAGTTCGTGGCCAAGCTCTTCGGGCAGAACCTGAAGAAGCGCTACGACCCCGAGGGGGAAGATGCCAAGCTGGAGGAACTGGTAGGAATCTGGAACAAGGGCCACTGGGAATCCTTCTACTTCGCCGTATTCTACGAATATCCCCCCAAGACTAAGATCAAGAGGGACTACCTCAAGAGCACGGTGGCTTCCAGGGAAGACCGCCGCAAGCGCAAGGAGGAAGAGGCCGAACTGATGAAGAAGAGCATCAAAGAGGCCAAGGAGATGCTCAACGAGGACTAGACTACCTCCAGCGACTCGCCGTCGAAGCGGGCATAATGCACTCCGCCCGCAATCCAATCCTTAAGCACGATCAGGCGCCCGCCGGCAGGCAGGGCCATGTCCACCGCGTCGTGGAAGTGACCGAAGATGCACCAGTCTGCCGGGGCCTTCGCGGTCTGCTCCACGCAGAACTTGTAGAGAGGCTCGGCCTCCCCGCGGAACTTGTAGCCCCCGTGCTTCCGGCGGTTGGAATGGCTCCAGTCGAAACCGAAGCGGAAGGCCAGCCAGGGGTGCAGGGAGCTGAAACAGCGCTGCAGGAAGCGGTTATGGAAGATGCCCAGCATCAGCCGGTATCCCCACTTGGCACCGCCCAGGCCATCCCCGTGGCCCAGCAGGAACTTCTTTCCGGAAAGCTCCACCCTCTGCGGCTGGATTATCTTCTTAATGCCTATGGATTCGAAGAAGGAATAGCACCATATATCGTGGTTCCCGGGCATGAAATAGACCTCTATCCCCTCCGCCATCATCTGGATGAGCTCGCTCACCACGCGGATTCCCTTGCGGGGGATGACATCCCGGTATTCATACCAGAAATCCCAGATATCTCCCAGCAGATAGACCGTCCTGGTTTCGGGCGTACGGATGCTGCGGAGCCACTGCACGAAGCGCTCCTCGCGCCCGTCCGGATCGTTGGCATCCAGGCCCAGGTGGATATCAGCCACGAAATATGTGTACTTCCTCTCCATCTTCTATGCGAATATCAAAACTAGTATGCCCACGATGGCGCAGTAGATAGCGAACCAGCTCAGGCGGGCCCTGCGCACCAGCGCAATCATCACCCGGCAGGCGAAAAGCCCCGAAACGAAGGCCGCGAGAAAGCCCACCACCAGCGGCAGGGTTCCCACGGTGGACGCGGCCATCTCCCCGCTCACTATGTCCAGGAAGGCCTCTCCGAGTATGGGCACCAGCACCATCAGGAAGGAGAACTGGGCCATGACCTCGCGCTTTACCCCGCAGATCAGTCCGGTAGATATGGTCGTGCCCGAGCGGGAGAGTCCGGGGATGACGGCCATGGCCTGACCGATTCCCACGGCGAGGGCCTGCCAATATTTGATGCCGTTGCGGGCGCTGTTCTCTTCCTGGGCCTTGCGGGAGGCGAAATCCGAGAAGAAGAGCAGCAGGGCGGTCACTATCAGGGCCAAGCCCACCACCATCATCGAGGCGAACATGGCCTCTACCTGGTCCTTGAAGAACATACCCACCACGAACACCGGGATCATGGACACTATTATCTTGAGGATGTAGTCCGTCTCGTCGTTCATCTTGAAACGGAAGAGCCCGCGGAGGAGCTTAAGTATCTCCTTGCGGAACACCACTATCGTGCTGAGCACGGTGGCCGCATGCACGGTAACCTCGAACACGAGATCCCCCGAGGCCTCTATGCCCAGGAGTTCACGGCCTATGGTAAGATGCCCGCTGCTGCTGACGGGAAGGAACTCCGTCAGGCCCTGCACCAGGCCCAGGATCAATGCTTCGAACCACTCCATTACTTCTTCTTCATTATAGCTATTATCACCACTACGATGCCCGCCACGATAACTATCGGGGCTGCCACCATACGGCGGAAGTTGAACATGTCATAATTGAAGACCTGCGGGTCCGAAGGGCCGCCGCCCATCATCAGTATGAAGCCGGCTGCCATTACCAGCACGCCTGCCAGAAGTATTTTCAGACCTTTGCGGTCGATTGCGGGTTTATTGTCCATTATCTAATAATACAAGGAATCCTCGCTGGCGAGGGCAAGTTTGTTAACTGTAAAATATGTGGCCGTAACGCAGATGAGCACGCCGCAGAGCAGCACCACTGCCGCGACCGCCACCAGCACCTCGGTAGAGAACATAGCATAGATCTGGGGGAAGGAGCGGTGCAGCAGCACCAGCGCCCCGGCCAGCACCGCGCAGCTCAGCAGCCCCGAAACCAGGCCCTGCACCACTGCAGAGCGGATGAAAGGACGGCGGATGAAGCCGCGCGTGGCTCCTACCAGCCTCATGGTGTGGATGGTGAAGCGACGGGCGAAAAGGCTCAGTCGTACGGTATTTCCTATCAATATGAAGGAGATGAAGAGCAGCAGGGCGATGAAGATGCCCAGCACTGCCGATATCCCCGAGAGATTGCGGGTCAGATCCTCCACGAGGGACTGCCTGCTTTCCACTTCCTCAACCTCCGGGAAGGCCTGGAGGACGGGAATTATCTTGGCGAGGCTGTCCGCGCAAACATAATCGGCCTTGAGGCCTACGTTGATGGATACGGGGATGGGGGCTGTCTCGAAGACGGAGAGGAAGTCCTCTCCCAGCATCTCCTTAAGCTCTTTCTCCCCCTGGGCCTTGCCAATCAGTTCCGTACTGCGCACGAAGGGAAGTGAGTCCACGCGGGCGGCGCAGGCAGCAGCCTCCGCCTCGCTGACGGGGGCGGCGCAAAGCAGCGAAATCTGGATGTTCTCCTTGAAGTAATTGCTCACCCTGCCGGCGCTCAGGATCAGGGCAGTGGCGACTCCGATCAGC
>JAILMV010000151.1 GCA_024692185.1 Bacteroidales bacterium
AACGGAAGTCATTCCGATTTTCTTTCCAATTAATCCAGGCATTGGTAAGTTAATTGATTGTTAATAAGTACTTTATAAAAGTAGTCCCAATTTTTGGGGCTGCAAATATACGATTTATTTTCCAAATAACAAAGGATGAAAAGTTTTTGCTATATTTGTGAACGTATGACGATATTGGATATTCTCGGGTTCCTGCACCTGGGTTTCGCAGATATAATAGACATAATAGTTGTGGCGCTGATCCTTTACGTAGCCTTCCGTTGGCTAAGGGGGTCGTCTGCCGTCAACATCTTCATAGCCATCCTGATGCTCTTCGTGATACGCATCCTCGCGGTGGCCCTCAACATGAAGCTGCTATCCGCCCTGCTGGACACCATAATCGACGTAGGAGCCATAGCCCTGATAGTTATCTTCCAACCGGAAATCCGCCAGTTCCTTAGCCGCGTAGGCCGTTCCACCGGCATCACGGGAGAGCGCCGCAACCTGCTGGACCGCCTGCTGGGCCGCAACGCCAACGCCCTCGACGACGAGGCAGCCAAGGAGCTCAGCCGAGCCTGCTTCGAGATGGCCGAACAGAAGACCGGGGCCCTGATAGTAATCCGCCACAAGAACCCCCTGCAGGGAATTATCGACTCCGGGGACACCCTGGACGCCGAAATCCGCAGCAGTCTCGTAGAGAACATCTTCTTCAAGAACTCTCCCCTGCATGACGGGGCCGTGATAATAGGCGGCAACCGCATCCTCGCGGCGCGCTGCACCCTCCCCATAACCGAACGCACCGACATCCCCGCCAAATACGGCATGAGGCACAAATCGGCCGTGGGCATCAGCGAAAGGAGCGATGCCGACGTGATAGTGGTGAGCGAACAGAGGGGTACGGTATCCTTCGTAAGGGACGGAGTCATCACCCACGTGGACAGCCGCAACCAACTCAAACTGATGCTGGATCCCCCTAAACAAGAGAAGTAAGCCGTGGAAGACCGTGTACAGAAACTTGAAGCCAAGCTGGGGTTCGACAGGATCAGGGAGATGATAGCGGACCGCTGCAGCACCGACTATGCCAGCAGCAAGGTCATGGAAGAGCAGTTCATCAGCTCCGCCGAGAAAATCCGCCGGAGGCTGATACTCACCGACGAGATGCGCCTCATACTGATGTTCGAGGAGAGCTTCCCCACCACCGGATACATCGACGCCATCCCCTTCCTGGAGCCCCTCCAGAAGGAAGGCTCCCGCATCGACACCCTCTCCCTCGGCAAGCTCGGCACCCTGATCGACACCACCCGCCGCATAGTGCACTTCTTCGGCAGCGTCAAGGACGGCATCTACCCTAACCTGAAGGCCCTCTCGCGCAGCATCAACGTCTTTCCCGAGGTGCACCGCCGCATAGAGCAGATACTCGACAAATACGGGGACATCAAGGACTCCGCCTCCGACGAGCTCTTCGACATTCGCAAATCCATACGCAGCAAGGAGGGGACCGTCTCCAAGCGCGCGGCAGCCATACTATCTCAGGCCCAGACCGCCGGAATTGCCGACTCCGACGCAGGAGTCACCATCCGCGAAGGGAAGTACCTCATCCCCGTTGCCAGCGCATCCAAACGCAAACTCAGCGGTTTCGTGTACGGAGTTTCCGCCAGCGGAAAGACCTCCTTCATAGAGCCCGCCGAACTAATAGAACTCGAGAACGAGATAGCCGAACTGCATTTCGCGGAAGCCCGCGAGATCGAGCGCATCCTGATGGAGTTCACCGAATTCCTCCGTCCCTACATCCCCGAGCTGCTGGCAGGCGCCGCATTCGTGGGGGAGATGGACTTCCTGATGGCCAAGGCCCGCACCGCAATGGATATGCGCGCCGGGATGCCCATCATTTCCGACGACTCCACCCTGGCCCTGCGCAAGGCCCGCCATCCCCTGCTGGAGAAGGCCCTGGTGAAAGAAGGCCGCAGCATAGTCCCCCTGACCGTCAAGCTGGACGGCCCCAAGCACATCCTGCTGATATCCGGCCCGAACGCCGGCGGCAAGTCCGTCTGCCTCAAGACCGTCGGCCTGCTGCAGTACATGTTCCAGTGGGGCATGCTGATCCCCACCTCCGAAACCTCCGAACTGCCGGTCTTCGAGCGGATAGCCGTGAGCATAGGGGACGACCAGTCGCTGGAGAACGACCTCAGCACCTACTCCTCCTTCCTCGCGGATATGAAGGAGATGCTCGCCAGCGCCGACTCGCACACCCTGGTGCTGATAGATGAGTTCGGATCCGGCACCGAGCCCGCCGCGGGAGGAGCCATCGCGGAATCCATCCTCGCCGAACTCGACCGCCGCGGAGTTTACGGAGTAATCACCACCCACTATACCAACCTCAAGCTCTACGCCTCGGGCGAGGGAACGGGAGTGCTGAACGGAGCAATGCTCTTCGACGCGGCCCGCATCGAACCCCTCTTCCAGCTGGAGACCGGCCTGCCCGGCAATTCCTTCGCATTCGAACTCGCCCGCAAGATGGGCCTGCCGGAAGCGATAGTGCACGATGCCGAGGCCCGCGCCGGCGAGGAGTACGTGGGCATAGAGCGCAACCTGCGCAAGATAGTCCGCCGCCGCAAGGCCCTGGACGAGAAACTCCAGAAGGTAAAGAACACCGACAAGGCCCTGGAAGGCCTCACCGCCAAATACCAGAAGGAACTGGAAGACATACGCGAGCAGAAGCGGAAGATACTGGACAGCGCCAAGCAGGAGGCCGAGGACATTGTGAAGGGCGCCGGAAAGCAGGTGGAGCGCACCATACGCGAAATAAAGGAAAGCCAGGCGGACAAGGAACGCACCAAGGCCGCGAGGCAGAACCTGCAGGGCTTCCTGGGCGCGCTGGAGGCCAAGAAAACCAAGGACGAATACATCGACCGCAAGCTGGAGAAGCTCCAGAAGAAGAGCGCCAAGAAAGCCCCCGAGGCCGCTCCCGCCCCGGTCCAGAAGCAGGGCATGCTGAAGGTCGGGGAGAAGGTGAAGGTGCTGAGCTCCGGAATGGTGGGCGAGGTATCCAGAGTGAGCTCCAAGTCCGTGACCATAATCATAGGCAGTATCAGCAGCACCATGGCCCCGGACGCCGTGGAGAGGATCTCCTCCAATGAATTCCGCGAGGTATCCAGGAAGACCTTCTCCAAGCCCCTGCAGAAGATAGATGCGAACATTACCTCGCGCAAGCTCTCCTTCAAGCCGGAGATAGACCTCCGCGGCGCCAGGCTGCAGGAGGCCCTGGAAGCGGTGATGCACTACTGCGACGATGCCCAGATGCTGGGGATCGGGACCGTGCGCATCATCCACGGCAAGGGCACGGGAGTGCTGCGCGAAGAGATACAGAAATACCTCCGCACGATGCCGGGAGTGGCATCGGTGACGGACGAAGACATACGTCACGGCGGCACCGGCGTGACCATAGTAACATTTGGCTGATGGATGCGGTTGGACGGAGGGGAGAAGATGAGGCCTGTGCCTATCTGCTGCGCGAAGGGCATACCATTCTGGAACGCAACTGGAGAGGCGGGCACTGCGAAATTGACATTATTTCAGCAGATTCCCGCGGCCTGCATTTTGTAGAGGTAAAAAGCCGTACCGCCCCGCTTGCGGCGGACCCGCTGGTGAACGTGACGGCGGCCAAGCAGAAGAATATGGTGCAAGCGGCCCTCCGCTATCTGCATTCGGGAGGGCGCAGATTCAAGGATGCAGAAGTGAACTTTGACATAATAACGGTGGTGTTCGAAAAGACATCCACCCGCATACAATACTATCCACAAGCTATTATACCAATCTATGACTGACCACAGATATTGCGTAATCCTCGCCGGCGGCATCGGAACCAGATTCTGGCCCCTCAGCCGCGAATACAAGCCGAAACAGTTCCTCCGGGTATGGAACCAGGAGAAGAGTTTCATCCGCTATACTTTCGAAAGGATGGTGCGTTCCATTCCCCTGGAAAACATCTACGTATCCACCCTCGCACAATATAAGAGTATGGTGATGGAGCATCTCCCGGAACTCCCCGAAGAGAACATTATCCTGGAGCCCTACGGGCGCAACACGGCACCCACGGTCGCATATTCCGCGACCCTGCTGCAGGCCAAGGATCCGGAGGCGGTGATAGTAGTAGCCCCGGCGGACCACAATATCTCCGATAACGCAATGTTCGACAAGAACATCGACCAGGCCCTGGAAATAGCCGCATCGCAGGATATCCTGCTGACCCTGGGAATCGTTCCCACCCGGCCGGATACCAACTTCGGCTACGTGCAGGTGAGCGGCGGCAAGGACGCCTACTCCGACGGTACGCTGGTGAAGGCCAAGACCTTTACCGAGAAGCCGGACAAGGAACTCGCGAAAGTGTTCCTGGACAGCGGGGAATTCCTCTGGAACAGCGGTATCTTCTTCTGGAAGGCCTCCGTGGTGCTGGAGGAGATGCACAAGTGCTGCCCCGAACTGGCCAAGCTCTGGGACGGCTACGAGGCCGCCGCGGACAAGGACGCCTTTGTGCAGAGGGCCTATTCCGACAGCACCAGGATATCGATCGACTACGCCTTGATGGAGAAGTCCGAGAAGGTCTGGGTGCTGCCCGCCAAGTTCATCTGGAGCGATATCGGTAGCTGGAGCACGCTCTACGAATACACCGCCGAAAAGGAGGAGGACGGCAACGCCATCTCCACCGAGGGCAAGCGGATAGTGAAGAATGTGACGCATTCCATCGTGACGGGTTCCGACCCGGGCAAGCTGACGGTGGTCTGCGACCTGGATAATTTCATGGTGATAGACACCGACAAGATCCTGCTGGTGTGCCCGCGCGACGAGCGCCGCCTGCAGGAGATTCTCTCCGAGCTGGCTCTGCCGGAGTATTCGGAGTTTAAATAATGGAAGGATGATAGACTACAACCTGTTCGAAGACATTCTGGGATTCGACTCCACCTCCGGGCGGGAGCGCCCCCTCGCGGAGTTTCTCTACCGAAGGCTGAAGGCCCCGAAGGTCGAGGCTTTCGAGGTCGGGGACGGAACCCTGGACCTGCTGCTCAGCTGGGGCACTCCCCGCGTGGTTTTCTGTTCGCACATGGATACCGTTCCGCCTTACATTGCGCCGCATATGGGCGAATCGAAGATTACAGGGCGCGGAAGCTGCGATGCCAAGGGACAGGTCATAGCGATGTACACCGCATGCTGCGAACTGGCCGCCGCCGGTCGCGACGGCTTCGGCCTGCTGATACTGAGCGGCGAGGAAACCGGCTCCTGGGGCGCCAAGGCCTTCGCCAAACTCCCCTTCAAAGCCGACCTGCTGGTAATCGGCGAACCCACCGAAAACAAGATGGTATCTGCCTCGAAAGGGACCAAGGCCTATGAGCTGGTTTTCCGCGGCGAACCCTTCCACTCGGGCTATCCCCAGTTCGGCCGCAGCGCGGTAGATATGTTCGTGGACTTCGTGAACAAGCTCCGCGCGCACCACTTCCCCTTCGACGAGCGCCTTGGCGAGACCACTTGGAACATCGGCAAGCTGGTGAGCGACAATGCCCAGAATATCCTGAGTCCGGAGCTGAGTTGCCGGCTGTATTTCCGGACGACTTTTGCGTCGGATGCGTTGGTGCACGAGTTTATGATGAGAGATGTGGCGGGCGGTTCTGCGGCGGGCGGCGTGGAGCTGCGCTTCGTGGGCGGGGACATCCCGGCCTCGTACCTGACCTTCCCAGGATTCCCCTGCTGCCCCGTAGCATTCGGCAGCGACGCCCCGCATCTTTCAAATTTCAAACGCAAGATCATCTGCGGCCCCGGCAGCATCCGCCACGCCCACCGCAGCGACGAGCACATCCTCGTCGCCGACCTCGAGCAGGCGGTCAAGAATTACATCAGATTTTTCGAATTGGCGTAACAGCACGGTTAGAGCGCGACGCAGGCCAGGGTTGCGACGGAGATTCGTAGCCTGGTTGTGGCGTGTGGTGTGGTGGGGCTCGGGCTGGCGGGGGTTGGGCCGGCAGGGGTGGCGTAGAGCGGGGCCAGGCCGGCGCGGAGGGCTCTTTCGCAGGAGGCGACCGTTGCGCCGGTGGTGAAAACGTCGTCGATCAGCAGCACGTGGAGCGGCGGAGCTCCCTGCGCGCCGGCATCTACCGAAACCCCCAACCCTCGCGAACGCCTGGCCTCCGCCATCATCCGCCGAAGCCGCCGGGGGGACACTACGAAGGCGCCTGCCACGTTGCGGGCGCGGCCCTCGAGATGCAGATGGGTCTGGGTGCGGGTCCGCCGCGCGCGCAACAGCAACCCAGGACAGCACGGCGCCCCCAACTCGCGCGCCACCTCCCGGGCGATGACCGCCGCCTGATTGTATCCCCTGCGCCACCGCCGCGTCCAATGCAGCGGCACCGGCACCACCAAATCCACATCCCCAAAAAACTCCGACCCCGCCAGCGTCGCCCCCAACATCTGCGCGAAATGCCTTCCCGCCGCGAAGTTCCGCCGGTATTTCAGGGCCTTGCTGATGTTCCGGAAGCCGCCGCGGTAGAAGTAGAGCGCCGCCGCATAGCCATACGGCTGGAAGCGCACATCCTCAGCCATATTCCTCTGTATCAGCGCGTTATACGACTCCGCCATCGGGTTCTCCCTCAGCTTCCAATATCGTGTCCGGGGGATGTCGTCGCGGCAGCTTCGGCAGATGTGCCGTTCGTCCGGCCGCAGCTCCGCCCCGCAGCACAGGCACACCCGTGGCATCGCCAGATCCGCCGCCGCGCGAAGGGCCGTGGCCAAACGGTGGAGTGCGGGGGCGTGCGAGTGACTGTGGGCGGCGGGGGTGGCTACAGACTTGGGGGCGGCAGGGGTGGCCAGAGACTTGGGGCTGGCGGGGATGAGGGCGTTTAGTAGTTGTTTCAACATAATGGCCGCAATATCGCGCGACTTCCCCGCCGCACCAAAGAATCTTCGCAAACATTTTCCAAAATTTACGTTTCCGAACATTTTCCCCGCCCAAACCCCGCCCGCCCCTGCGCGAAGAAAGCGCAGCGGCGGTCGTGCAAAAGAAGG
>JAILMV010000154.1 GCA_024692185.1 Bacteroidales bacterium
TAATAACGCCTCTTGAAGTTGTAGTTGACGCGTCCGAAAACGGCCATCTTGTTCTTGAGGACCTCGCTGGTGATGGCTCCGTAGCTCTCTTTGTTGGATACGGCGCTCATATTCTTCCATTTCATATCATCCACGATGTAACCATCTCCACCGAGAGTGAAGTTGGTGCTGATGAAATGCTTGAACGGGTGTCCGTGGGTGGCATCGAAAGGATGCCGTTTGTTTTCCTTGCTGAATTCGAGGGTGTTCTCGAAGTAAATGCTCCGCTCGCCGTAGTTCTGGCGCTGTGCATATCCGCCCATGTCATCCGTCCTGGAAGGAAGGGTTGACGGAGTGTATTTATAGCGCTGGCGGTCGAAGAGGTAGTAGCTGAACTTCGTCTTGTATTTCACCTACTGGGCGGGGGTGACGGTGCCGCCGAAGCCGATGTTGAGCGGGCGGCGGTCGGTACGGTCGGTGTTCTGCTCGAGGCGGACCACCGCATTGGCCTGTGTCGTAATGGAGTTGCTCATCGGGTTATAGGAATCCTGCGGATTGATGAGCGGAGAGAGATACTGAGCTGCATAGTAGATTCCGCCTGCGCCAATGGAGGTCAGGAAATTGTCCTGCACACGATATTGGTAGCGCAGGTTGGCGTACAAGCTCAGCCAATTGAATACCTTGTTAGTGATGTTGAGAGTTCCCGTATAGTTCTCCTTGCCGCTTTTCTTGATGATACCCTGCTCGTTGCTGTAGGAGAGCGAGGCATAGAACTTCTGCTTCCCCTGGAAACCATTCATCGAGATTGAATAGTTCTGGTAAGGGGCGATCCTGCTGACATCCTCTATCCAGTTGGTTCCGGGGCCATTGGTGTATGGGGTCTTGACGGACAGGTTGCTGAGGGGCGTGTCGTTGTTCATATTGCCGGACACACCTGCGTGCTGGAAGTACTCGTTGCGGTAGATGCCGAACTCCTCGGAATTCATCAGGTCGAGGTTGCGGGGAAGTTGCGAGACACCGCCGGTGGCCTTGAAGGAGATGGAGATGTTCTGCATCGCGGCGTTGGAATCCTCGCTGCCCTTGGTGGTGATGATTATGACGCCGTTGGCGCCTCGGGCACCGTAGATTGCGGTGGAGGATGCATCCTTCAGAACCGAAATGGCCTCGATGTCGTTGGGGTTGATGTCACTGAGCGAGGAAACTGCGTCCATCACGCCGTCCACGACGATAAGAGGGTCGTTGGATGCGGTGATGGAGCGGGAACCGCGGATGCGGATGACTGCATCGGAACCGGGCTCGCCGTCGGTGCTGGTGACTTCCATACCAGCGACGCGTCCCTGGAGTGCCTGGTCGATGGAGAGCACAGGTTCGTCGCGGATTTCAGCCATCTTCACGCTGGTAACTGAACCGGTGAGGTCGGCCTGCTTGACTGCACCGTAGCCGATGACCACCACATCTTCCAGCCTCTGGCTGGCGTCGGGGACCATGTTGACGTCGAGCGTGGTCTTGCCCTTGGTGGGGAATACGTTTTCGGCATAACCGAGGAAGTGTACTGAAATATAGTCTTTTTCGGTACACTCGATGGTGTAACGTCCATTGTTGTCGGTAGTTGCTGTGGCGGCCACGGGGCCATCTGCCGCACCTTTCTTGACCACCACGATGGCGCCGGGCAGAATGTCTGCATTCTCGTCACGCACAACGCCGCTCACTTTGCGCGAATTCTGCGCGATAGCGGGGATAAGTGCGGAAAGCGCCAGTATAATTGCGATAAACTTTCTCATATCCATTCTCCTCCTTCATCTTCGAAGTCGAAGTCTTCATCCTCGAACATCTTGAGCATTTCAGCCTCTGAAACGGTGTAGGCGGCCAGATTGTCGACGTGCACATATACCTGGCTGCTGTTTTCGATGCTGAAGATAAATTGGGTATGGGCGCTCATGCGCTCTCCGTCACCCATCAGTAGAAGATACTTGAGATTGCTCTTCTCTGCTCCGGTTCCGAGGGGAACGTTGACCCTGTAGGTCTTGAGGTTGGTCTCATAGAAGTGTCCACCCGAGACGGTGATGTCCAGGGTGATGTTCTTGTCGAGGAACTCGTTGGTGGTTTCGGCCCATACATTGAATGATATGTAGTCGAAGTAGTCGCTATTGAGCATCGGATACTCATCGGTCGTGAATGTCTCCCTGCCGGTAAGGACCAGGGTCTGGTCGGGCTGTTCGTCAAAGTTCTCGTAAAACTTCTCGGAGTATCCCTGATTTATAGTCAGGAACTTGCCCAGGGATTCTTCGGGGCAGGAGAAACTGAGTCTGCCAGACCTTCGATCCAGCGAATTGAGGGTAAGGAGCGATGCTGCATCGTAGGTGACTACTGTGTGGCCTGGTTCGACTTCTTCGACCGATTTGATCTGGAACCAGCCGGTGTCGGTGCTTTCGGGGTTCACCAGGTACTTCCACTGCAACGGAACATTGGACAGTACGTGGATTTTGCCGTCCTGCACTCCGTCGAACGGAATCTGGACATCATCGACGAGTTTATCCTCAGATGTCTCGTACACCTTGATAAACTCGCTTCGGGTAGGCCTTTCCGGTCCGTCATTCCCCACACAGGAAGCGAGGATGATGACGAGGGACGCCCACAGAAGATTGAGTGTTTTTGTGTTCATATTGAGATTACTTCAATTTCGAGAGTTTGAAATCCGCAATGATGGGATAGTGGTCGGAGGGGATGTAGAACGTACTCACTCCGGAATGCTCGCGCTTTGTGTATTCGTCGGTCTCGGTATAAACGTCGATGCATGCCTTGAGCATAGGCTTGGTGACGTACATATAGTCGATTCTAAGATTACCGCAGGAAGGCATGAATACGTCGGGGTAACAGCTGTTGACCAGGTCGTAGTAGGGGGAGTGGAAAATCATATAGTCCTGGGCGGTGAATCCGAGGGAAGCATTGTTCCATTTGTACTTGAAATTGTCCCTGCGGCTGTAGGAGTTGTAGTCCCCGGCCATAATCCAGAGCTCTTCGTCGGGATTCTTGCTTTTGCGTACGGAATTGTCCATGATGCGGCAGAGCTCTTTTACGCGGTGCTGGTCGCCTTCGTATTTGTCGGCGCTTTCCTGCCTCTTTTCCTTGGGGACTCCATATCCGTGTTTGCCGTTCTTAAGGTGCATCGTGACTACATTCAGGGGCTTCTCAACTCCCTCGATGTGGACCTGATACCATCCGGCATAGTTCACGATGACGGAATCCGGCTTGCGGCCCTTGATTATGGCGACGGTGTCGATGGGAAAGCGCGATGTGATCACCTGTGGATAGTTGCTCAGACCGTAGGGGGTCGAAGTAGACTTGCGGCGAGGCGTAACTACGTGATACTGATGGCCCCAGCGTGCACATAGTTCATCCCAGTGGGCCGGAAGATAACGCTCTTCGTTCGGCATATGTTCGTGGGTGCCGTCATAATAAATCGTGGCTCCCTCGCAGAAAATGCAGATGTCCGGATGCCATGAATTGATCCAATCGACGAATTTCTGATAATGGTCGGGCTGGCCTGCCCACATTCCGTTCTGGATGTTCCAGTAAAGAATTCGGAGAGCTTTCTTGTTTTCGGGTTTTCCGGTGGGTTCTTTGGGCTCTGCTGAAGCGGCTGCCGAGAACAAAACAGGAATGGCCAGAATGAAGGCCAAAATGGTGTTTTTGATGCTATTGTTTACTGCTCGCATAATGTGGCTTCTTTTTGTACAAAATTATATAAAATAGCCGGTGCTTTTAGGCTCCGGCGAAAAATGGGAAGTGTCAAGGGTTTTCGGGAAGTGTTTTCTGATTGATTATCAATCAAATAAATTATTTTAAAAACTAAAATCGGGAAATTAAAGTTCTGTGATAATCTTGTTGAATTTATCTTCCGGTATAGCCAGCTTGCCTTTGATTATGGATCGCAGATTATAAACTGTTTTTACCGAGCTGTGCAACAAGTCTGCTATTTCCGTGCTGTCCTCTATCCCTAGTTTTATCAGTGCCAGAATGCGTAGTTCGTTGTTGAGTATTTCCGTTTTCTTGGGCACTATCTTTTCTTCCGGCTTGAGGCAGGAGTTCACCGTGTCCACGAAGTCGGGGAAGATATCCACGAAGGCACTGTCGAAGTTGTGGAACAGTTCCTTCCTCTCTTCCGATGCGAAGTCTCCCAGCGGGCTGGTGAGTTCGATTACCTGTTCAACCTGGCCTTTCTTCAGGCTGGAGTGTATCTTGGTACGGAATACATCCAGACGTTTGATGTAGGAAGAATAGAGCTGGAATACTACACCGACGTACTCCTTCGACAGCCTTCCGGATCGCTGCAGGTTGTCTTTAAGGCGGGTGATCCTGACTCTGGAGTTGTTTATGATGAGCGATGTAACCAGCAGTGCGACCACCAGCAGTGCGACAAGGATGAGGGCAAGCAGGATGTCATTATTCTTTTTCTGAAGCATCCTGGAGTTGCGGTCGTTTATCATGATGGCCTGTTCTCCTCCGTCCAGAAGCCTCTGCCTGGAGCCCAGGAAGCGCAGCGACGAGTAGTAGAAATCGGAGACCTTTTTCGCACTGTTCACCTCGTACATATCGTACAGGAGCGATTCCACCCTGAAGAGCGAGGCGATGTCGTAGTTGCAATCTTCTACTTCGAGTATGGCGGATTGAAGCAGGTCTTCGATGTCGCTGCCCTTGATCTTCCCTTCGTAATAGTAGGCTATCATATAGCGGTCATACAGACATCTGGCATATTCCCTCGAACGATGGTCATCGATCATCGACATACGGATGGCGTTGTACCGCCTGGCCTCGTCGAAATGCCCGACCCTCGCTTCCCTTCTTTCGACATTGCGGAGATAGATCTGACTGGTGGAATCCGTCACGGTGAGCAACGAGTCCCTGTAGATATTGTAGCGGTTGCGGTATTCCTTTTGGTATATCTGGGGCTCTCCGGAGCCTGAGTACAGGTTGTGGTAGTACTCGGTCCAAGAATTATAATATACTATCAGCAGATCACCTTTCATCGATTCTCTCGGAATAGTTTCGAGGGTCTCACTTGCCTCGGTGCTGAAACCGGCTCCTGATAATAGATCTACTTTCCTGAGCTTGGCTGTATAACTCAGCGAATCGTTGCCGAGGGCGCTTGCGAGTTCACAAGCCTTGTTTATATACAGCAGCGACGAATCTACGTTATACTTTGAATAGCGTATCGCCAGGTCGGAGTATATGTCGAATCTCTCCTCTTCGGTATTGCCGGGCAATTTGGCTTTGACGCTGTCTATCTCCCTCTCCTTCCGCGCCGCATAAACGTCGGCGTTATCCAGTGTCTCGAGAAGTTCCTTGATGAGTTTGCGGCTTCTTTCCGTCTGCAGGACCGCATTCCTTTTGCAGGAAGGCAGCAGGGCAAGCGTCATAGCGAGAAGCAGTAGTAAACGATGTATCTTCATTACCTTAGGATAAAGCGTTTAGTGCGCTTGGCAGAATCGCCTGCATAGAAATCGATATAGACTTTGCGGCCCTTCACCACAAGCTTGAAGGAGCCGGCGGAATCTGCCCAGGAGTAGCGTGTGATGCCGGGACGGTACTCGTCGAATATGTCGGCATAGTCCGGATATCCCTCGGGACCGGATACCTTTTCTTTGTAGTCGGCCTGGGCTTCATCGCTCCAGACGCTGCTCATGGTCATCTGCGTGATGCGCCCGCCATCTCCCTGCCAGTCGAGAAGTTCGATGGCGTGGGTATGGCCGCAGAGCACTATGGCGTTAAGCGAAGCCAGCAGAGCGCGCATCTCGCGGCGTTCATCGGCGCGCTTATCTTCCTTATGGCCGAGGAAGTACCAGAAATAGATGTCGGGCTCGTCGAAGGGGAAGACGGGGGTGTGGATGAGTACGAAGACGTGGCGGGCCCCGCGGGCGCTTTCCAGCAGGGACTTGATCTCATCCAGGTTCCCGCTGGAGTAATTTATCGCCACGAATGCGTCGGGCCCTTGGCGGAACAAGAAGTTCGTGGAAGATATATCCTGGCCGAGTTCCTGGGAC
>JAILMV010000213.1 GCA_024692185.1 Bacteroidales bacterium
AAGTACCATTGCTGCTCCCATGTCGAAGGAAATCCATTGCTGGTCCAGCATTATCAGGGTGATTGCCATTGTAGCGCTGGAAGATTGCAGGACCAGGGTCAGCACCGTACCAAACAAGACTGCCAGCAGCACGCTGCCGAAGCCGAAACCGCTCCAATTGCTGATGAAGGCCAGGCTCTCAGGACTGTTCTTAAGGTCCGGGACGAAGGATTTTATGAGCGAAAGCCCCAGGAAAAGCAAGGAGAAACCGATTATGAACTCTCCAAAGTGCTGATTCTTGTCCTTCTTCGTCTGCATCAGCAGGAAACCTATGAAGAAAAGTGGAATCGATAGGCTGGCGATGTCGAACTTGAATCCGAATATGGAAATGATCCATGCCGTGACGGTAGTACCGATATTTGCTCCCATTATGACGCCGATGGCTTGGGCAAGAGAGAGCAGTCCGGCACTCACGAAACTTACTACAAGGACAGTGGTAGCGCTGGATGATTGGATTATGGCAGTAATGCCGAATCCGGTAAGAACACCTTTGAAAGGATTTGATGTCATTGCTCCGAGCAATGAACGCAAGCGGTTTCCGGTCGCTTTCTGAATGCCCGTACTCATCAAGTTCATTCCATAAAGGAAGAGGGCAAGGGAACCCAGCAATTTTAGAATCTGTGAAATCATAACATAGTTTTTTACGATGCAAATAAACAACGGCCGTGTTAAGCCATTATTAAAGGGCGGTTAAGTTTATGTTAAGCAAGTGCAATTGCATGCATAATTGACTAACTTTGCCATATGCTAGAAATCCTGATTATAGAAGATGACGCCGACCTCCGCGAAATCCTGACGTTCAGTCTGGAGAGAGCGGGGTATAAGACTCTGGAGGCAGGTAGCGCCGAAGATGGCCGGGAGATGGTTTCCGACAGGACCAAGCTGATCCTGCTGGACGTAATGCTCCCCGGAATGTCCGGCTACGAACTTGCCAAGGAATTGAGAGATGAAGGCTGCAAGGTTCCGATCATCTTCTTGACTGCAAGGTCGTCCGAGGAAGATCTTCTTTCCGGTTTTGCTTCCGGAGGGGACGACTATGTGGCCAAACCTTTTTCCACGGCTGAGCTGCTGGCGCGCATTGCCGCAGTGCTGAAGAGGTCTGGCAGCCGGCAGGGCGACACCGTATCCTGTGGGCCGCTGAGGCTGGATCTGGAGGCGGAAAAGGTGTTCCTGGACGGAAAAGAAATACTGTTCTCAAGGAAAGAATATGAGATACTGGCCCTGTTGATACAGAATCAGGGATCATTATTTACCCGGAGCCAGATAATCAAGGCTCTATGGCAGGACGCTCCCTTCGTGATTGACCGCACGGTCGATGTGCACATAGCGCACATCCGATCCAAGCTGGATAGCCATAAAGGACTGCTGATCAGCAGGGTAGGTTTCGGATATGGACTTAAATATGAAGCATAACAAATCATACATACAGCAGCTGCTGCTTTATATGGCAGTCGTCGTCGGAGTATTTGCGCTGGCGGCTTCCTTATATCAGATGCACAGTGAAAGGAATTACAAGAAGCTGGTGCTGAAAACGAGGCTGGAAGGCTATGCGGACCGTATCGCCATATTCGGTCCGGAAGTCTCTTTCAACGAAGAAGTCCGCGTTACGCTGCTTTCCAAAGAAGGAAGCGTACTGTTCGATTCCGAGGATCCCGGGCTCTCCAGCGACCACAGCAAACGCCCTGAATTCCTCGAGTGCAGCGAAGACCGCCCCGGATGGGCCATACGGCATTCCGAAACTGAAGGAAGGGACTATTGCTATCTTACCAAGATGGACGGGGACCGTATCATACGTGTGGCCGTCCCCTATGAAGTTGACCTTAAACATTTCCTCCGCTCCGATACCATCTACATAATAGTCGGAGTCCTGCTTCTGTTGTTTTTCCTGGGCCTGATCGGGCGTTCGATGCTGAAGGGCTACAAATCCCTGGAAGATGCCCTGAACGCCGTAGAAAACGAACGCCGGAACAACAAACGCCTGAAACGGGACATGACCCATAACATAGCCCACGAGCTCAGGACGCCGGTAAGCAGCCTGCGAGGCTATCTGGAGGCACTTACTGACTGCGAGGACATGGACGAGGAGCGCCGCCGGCTCTTCACCCAGAGAGCCTATCTGCAGACTCTCAGGCTCTCCGACCTTCTCAGGGACATAGGCCTGGTTACCAAAATCGAAGAATCTCCAGAACTGATACAGCAGGAAGACGTCAACCTGAAAGAAATAGTGGACAGCGTCCTGGACGAATTCGCAGAGAAGATCGAATCCAGGAAGATGTCGGTAGAGAATCTGCTCCCGGAGAACATACACATGACGGGCAATCCAAGCCTGCTGTATGCCATCTTCCGTAACCTGGTGGAGAACAGCTACAAATATGCCGGGGACGGGAGTCTCATCCACATTGAGGCGTCTAAAGGAAAACTCACATACTATGACACGGGGGTCGCAGTACCTGCAGACATGCTGGACAAGATTTTCGAACGCTTCTACCGCATACCCGGGATGAGCAATGGCAAGTGGGGCGAAGATGCCGGAAGCGGCCTGGGCCTCTCGGTGGTCAGGAACGCCGTCGATTTCCACGGCGGAGACATAAAAGCCCGTATCCGTAAAGAAGGCGGTCTGGAGTTCGATATGACTTTGAATTGCCGTTTTTAATCCATATCTTTGCAGAACATAAATATCTCTTCAGGGCAGGGTGCAATTCCCTACTGGCGGTAAAGTCCGCGACTCCCCTAACAGGGACTGAATCGGTGAAACTCCGATACCAACGGTTAAAGTCCGGATGGAAGACGAGATAAGTCGGGATGGCACAGCTATGTGTTGCCGTTCCGTGCATTGGATAATTAGCGTCGCCCTGAGTGCTTTTTGCAGCTCAGGGCGCTTTTATGTATATGGGAAACAGCAAAATAACTTGGTCTGAAACTGACAGACAATACATGCAGGAGGCCATTTCTCTGGCCGAATTGGGGCGCGGACATACCTCTCCCAATCCCCTGGTAGGCTGCGTGATAGTGAAGGATGGCCGGACCATTGGTCGCGGATATCATCACAAATACGGCGGGCTGCATGCGGAAAGGGAGGCCCTGGCGGCCTGCTGCGAGGATCCTGCCGGAGCCACTGCCTACGTGAGCCTGGAGCCCTG
>JAILMV010000025.1 GCA_024692185.1 Bacteroidales bacterium
ATCTACGGCGACTTCCGCATCTTCCCCTTCCCCGCGGACATCTTCTTCCATCTGCAGGATGTTCCCTTCGAAGGAAAGTACTACAAATGCATACGCGACACCGAACTCTATCTGCGCAGCGTCTATGGCGACTATATGACCCTGCCGCCGGTGGAGAAGAGGGTCACCCACCATCTTTACGACGCCTACCAGGAAGCATGACGGTTCCCATACTATTCACCTTCGACCAGTCGCTGGAGATGCCCGCAGGGGTGTGCCTGAGCTCGCTCCTGGAGCACGCCGCAGACGGCACCTTCTACGACATATTCATACTCCACGGCCCCCAGTGCGACTTTTCCGCAAGCCGCCTCAACGAGCTGCCGGCCATCTACGGGAACTGCAAGCTCACTTTCCGCAAGGTGGAAGGGGAGTTCGTGGGAGGCTATGAGATAAGAGGGATTCCCGAGACGGCCTACTACCGCCTGATAGCCCCCGAACTCATCCCCGAGTACGACAAGATACTCTATTCCGACGTGGACGTGATCTTCCGCGAGGACCTCACTCCCTACTATCAGGAAGAGCTGGGCGACAGCTATTTCGGAGCGGTGGACACCTGCTCCTCCCTGCGCCCGGACTACAGGGAGTATCTGCGCAAGGAATACGGTCTGGACTGGCGCGACGGCTACTACTACTCCGGCAACCTGGTAATCAACAGCAGGCAGCTGCTCAGGGACGGAAAGCTTGCCCAGTTCCGCGAACTCGGCAAGAACAATTACCACCAGCAGGACATGAGCATAATCAACATCGCCTGCAAAGGCCGCTTCCACGCCCTTTCACCTGCCTTCTGCCTCTCCACTCCGCTCTACGACCTGATGGTCAACAAGCGTAAGGAGATGGAAGCCATCTACGGCGAGGCCGAGATCAGCCACGCCCTGCAGAGCGGAATAGTGCATTACAACGGGGCCAAGCCCTGGAAGCAGCCCTGCCCCAACGCCGACATCTGGTGGAGCAGCTACCGCCGGAGCATCTTCTTCGACGAAGGCTTCGCTTCCCGCTTCTGGACCTCCCAGAGGGACCTGCTGCTGCGCCTGAGCTTCGTAAAACGCCTCAAGATGCTGCTCCGCTACCCCCTGGACCGCAAGTTATGGAAATAAAGGTTTCGGTAATAATTCCCTTCTACAAGGTGCAGGACCACATTGCCCGCTGCGCCCGTTCGCTTATGGAACAGACGCTGCAGGAGGTGGAATTCATCTTCGTGAACGATGCCTCGCCGGACGGCAGCGAGAAAGTGCTCCGGGAGGCAATCGCCGGCTA
Organism: Bacteroidales bacterium; assembly: GCA_024692185.1. Taxonomy (GTDB): domain Bacteria; phylum Bacteroidota; class Bacteroidia; order Bacteroidales; family UBA932; genus Cryptobacteroides. The sequence continues at coordinate 1,294 of JAILMV010000025.1, forward strand.
CAGCCGCAAGGTGAGGGTGCTGAGGCACCGCGTGAACAGGGGCCTGCCGGCCGCACGCAACACCGGCCTGGCAGCCGCCAGAGGGGAGTTCATCTACCACTGCGACTCCGACGACTACCTGGAGCCCGAGGCTCTGGAACTGATGTTCCGTGCCGCGGAAAAGGAGATGGCCGACATTGCCTACTGCGACTTCTGGCTGGACTTCGGCACTCGCCGCCGTAAGATGGAGACCCCTACTTACATCAGCGCCGGAAGGATGCTCAAGGAAGGTTTCCTGGCCGGGGCGATGAAGTACAATGTATGGAACAAACTCGCCCGGCGCAGCCTCTACGAGGGCCTCAGCTTCCCCGAGGGCCACTCCATGGGCGAAGATATGACGATGATACTGCTGTCCATACGGGCAGCGAAGGTGGTGCGGGTGGCCAAGCCCCTCTACCACTATATGAAGACCAATTCCGAGGCCTTTACCAGCAAGCCCTCCGACCGTTATCTGGAAGATATCCGCTTCAATGCGGAGCGCGTGCTCTGGGTGCTGGACGCCTGGGAAGACCCCGAGAAGGAGTACTGGACCTCCTTCTTCAAGCTGAACGTGAAGCTGCCCTTCCTGATCAGCGGCAGCCTGGACCAGTACCGCATCTGGCGTAGCTGGTACCCGGAAGCCAACCGCTTCATAAGCGCTAACAGGATACTGCCCTTCCGCACCCGCCTGGTCCAGATCTTCGCAGCCTTGGGCCTCTACCCCCTGGTCTGGCTCTACAGCCAGGCCCTCAAAATCCGTAACGGACGATGAAATATCTGCAGATACTCCTCGGCGTGATTGCCATGAGCCTCTTCTTCTTCCCCTTCGAGCTCACGGCCCTGCCCGGCATCAATACCAAGATGGTGCTGGCAGTGTTCGGCCTGCTTTTCGCAGCCGCGGAACTGGGCAGGACTAAGACCCTGGACATCCCCCGGGAGCTGCTTTTCCTGTTCCTGCTGGCTGGGGCCGTATCGCTGGCCTCGCTGGTTTCCATCAGCCTCAACCAGACCCCCGACACCACCTACGTATCGTATATAATCTCCTTCACCGTGTGGCTCAGCGCCGCATTCACGGTGTGCAACATAATCCGCTGGATCCACGGCGGGATACGCATCAGGCTGGTCCTGGACTATCTGCTGGCCGTCTGCCTGATCCAGTGCGTACTGGCCCTGCTGATAGATTCCTACCCGGCCCTGGCAAGATGGGTGAACGCCCGCACCGCCTTCGGCCAGGAGGTCGCCGTCAGGGTGAAAAGGCTCTACGGAATAGGGGCCATGCTGGACGTGGCGGGTCTCAGGATGGCCACGGTGCTGACCGGCCTGGCTTACTATCTTTCCGGGCTCGGAGGACGCCTCAGCCCCGCCCGCAGGTTCTGCTACATCGTCAGCTTCCTCGTCATCTCCGTGATAGGGAACATGATTGCCCGCACCACCCTGGTGGGAATGGCCATAGGCCTCATCTTCCTGGTTTTTACCTACATCTTCCGGCCTTCGGAAGATAAGGGCCCTATGGTGCTCAGCTGGCTGGGAGTGCTGGCCGGCGGGGTGCTGGTCTGCGTGATACTCTACAACACCAACCCCCACGCCAGGGAGCTCTTCCGCTTCGCTTTCGAAGGCTTCTTCTCCCTCGCCGAAACCGGCCACTGGGAGGTTTCCTCCAACGAAAAGCTCAAGACAATGGTGGTCTTCCCCGAAACCCTGCACACCTGGTTCATGGGCGACGGCTACTTCCTCAACTCCCGCTACGACATCAATTATCTGGGGGACAGCACCGACCAGGGCTTCTATATGGGAACGGACGTGGGCTATCTGCGATTCATATTCTACTTCGGCATAATGGGCCTCATCCCCATGGTCGGGATCATAATCTACAGCGCGGCGGTGTGCATCAGGAACTTCAGGGAGGATAAGATCTTCTTCCTGCTGGCCCTGCTCTGCGGACTCACGGTGTGGTTCAAGGTATCCACCGACATATTACTTTATTTCGCGCTCTTCCTGAGCGCAGCAGCTTTACAACGAAAAAATGAAGATTCTCTATACCATAGCGGGGCTGTACAGGCCGGCGGGGATGGAGCGTATCCTTACCGACAAGGCTAATTACCTGGCCACGCACGGCTATCAGGTGACCATAGTCACTACCGAGCAGAAGGGCCGCGAAACGGCTTTTCCGCTGGCGGAAGGCATAGTCCTGAAGGACCTCGCCATAGGCTATGAGGACAATAACGGCACCTCCTTCCTCAACAAGTTGCTGAGCTATCCGGCAAAGCAGCGCAGACATCGCAAGGCCCTGGCCGCTGTGCTCGCGGAAGAGCGCCCGGACATCGCGGTTTCCCTCTTCGATGGCGACGAACGCTTCCTCCACAAGATGAAGGACGGCAGCAAGAAGGTCCTGGAAATCCACTTCTCCCGCTTCAAGCGCCTCCAGTACGGCAGGAAAGGCCTCTGGGCCCTGGCAGACAGGTGCCGCAGCGCGAGGGACGGCAGTATAGTCCGCAAATACGGACGCTTCGTGGTGCTTACGGAAGAGGATCTCGGCTACTGGAAGAAGCCCGTGAACGCCTGCGTAATCCCGAACTTCCTTAGCAGAATTCCCAAGGACACGGCAGCGTCCGACAACAAGACGGTGCTGGCGGTGGGCCGCTGCGACCATCAGAAAGGCTTCGAAAGGCTTATCCGCGCCTGGGCCATACTCCCCGGACCCTGGGGATGGAAGCTCAGGATAGTGGGAGACGGCCCCCAGAGGGGAGAACTCCAAAAGCTGGCCAAGAAGCTCTGCGTGGAGGACAGCATAGAATTCCCCGGCATCTGCCAGGATATGGACAAGGAATACAGGGAGGCGGCCTTCCTGGCGGTCAGTTCCCGCTACGAGGGCCTGCCGATGGCCATGCTGGAGGCCCAGTCCTACGGGCTCCCCATAGTGGCCTACGACTGCAAATGCGGCCCCCGCGACGTGATCAGCGACGGGGAGGACGGAATACTGGTGAAGGAGGGCAACATCCCCCTGATGACCCTGGCCCTGACCAGGATGATGGAAGATGAGCGGATGCGCAAGGAGATGGGCGGAGTGGCCCTGAAACGCTCGGAGCGCTGGAACCGCGAAAGGATAATGGAAAAATGGACGGAACTGTTCGCAAACATATAGTAATCTCGGCGGTAAACATCCGCAAGGGAGGCACCCTGACAGTGCTCAGGGACTGTCTGGCCTATCTTTCCGGCAAGAAAGACTGGCAGGTGACGGCCCTGGTGCACGACCGCAAGCTCTGCGACTTCCCGGGCATCTCCTACATCGAAATCCCCTGGAGCAGCAAGAGCTGGCTGCGCCGCCTCTGGTGCGAATATGTAAGCATGGGGCGCATCTCCAGGAAGCTCCCCGAGGTGGACCTCTGGTTCTCCCTGCACGACACCACTCCCAGGGTCCGGGCCCGCAGGCAGGCCGTCTATTGCCACACATCCTTCCCCTTCCTCAAGACCCGCAGGCAGGACTGGAAGATGGATTACAAGATACCCGCCTTCGCCCGCTTCACCCGCTATGCCTACCGCATGAACGTGCGCAGGAACAGCTATCTGGTGGTGCAGCAGGACTGGATGCGCAAGGGCCTTTCCGGCCTCACCGGCTTCCCGGAACAGAGGATAATAGTAGCTCCCCCGGCATTCAGCCTGCCCGAAATCAGCGGCAGCGCCACCGACGAGCTCATCTTCCTCTACCCCTCCACCCCCGACTGCCACAAGAACTTCGAAGTCTTCTGCGAGGCCTCCAGGATGCTGGAAGAGCGCGTGGGCCGCGGACGATTCCGCAGCGTAATCACCCTCGACGGCTCCGAAAACCGCTACTCGCGCTGGCTGAAGGCCCGTTTCGGGGGAGTAAGCTCGGTAGATTTCCGGGGCTACCTTAGCAAGGAAGAACTCCGGAACTATTACGGACTGGCCGGCTGCCTGGTCTTCCCCTCGAGGATAGAGACCTGGGGCCTGCCCATCTCCGAATTCCTCCCGAGCGGCAAGCCGATGATACTCTCCGACCTGCCCTACGCCCACGAAACAGCGGCCGGAGCAAAGCAGGTGGCCTTCTTCCCCTGCGACGACCCTGCCGCCCTCTCAGAGCGCATGCAGGAGCTGCTGGAAGGTCGTATGGGCGCCTTCAGGGAAGTTGAAAGAAAGAATACGGCCGAGCCCAGGGCAAATGGCTGGGAAGAACTCTTCGGAATACTTACGGAAGAATGAAGATTCTGCAATTAGGCAAGTTCTACCCCGTACGCGGGGGCGTCGAGAAGGTTATGTACGACCTTACCGACGGAATCTCGGAAAAGGGCATCGCCTGCGACATGCTCTGCGCCGCCCTATCCAAGAAGAAAATCAATATAATCCAACTTAATGAATGCGGGCGCGTGATTTGCGTCAAGGCCCTCTGCAAGAAGGCCGGCACGATGATCGCGCCCTTTATGATATCCTATCTGCGGAAGCACCGCAGGGAGTACGACATAATCCACGTACACCATCCCGATCCCATGGCGGCAGTAGCCCTGCTGTTCTCGGGCTTCAAGGGCCGGGTGATACTCCACTGGCACTCCGACATAGTGTCCCAGAAAGAGTTCTTCCTGCTCTACAAACCTCTCCAGAACTGGCTGGTGAGGCGGGCGGACAAGATAGTCTGCACCACCCCCGTCTATTTCCGGGAGTCCCCCCATCTGGCCAAGGTCCAGGACAAATGCACCTACGTGCCCATAGGCATCAGGCCCATTGTGGGAGATGAGGCCCGCGCGGCCGAGCTGCGTGCCAAGTACCCCTGCAAGTGCCTGATACTCTCGGTCGGAAGGCTGGTCCCCTACAAGGGCTACGAGTATCTGATAGATGCGATGAAGCATCTTCCGGAGGACTTCCACCTGGTAATCGGCGGCACCGGCCCCATGCAGGACGACCTGCTCTACCGCATTGCGGAGAAGGGCCTGGACAAGAGGATCACCATGCTGGGGCTGGTGCCCGACGACGACCTGCACGCCTGGTATCTGGCCTGCGATGTGTTCGTGCTGCCCAGCGTGATGAAGACGGAGGCCTTCGGGATAGTGCAGATAGAGGCCATGTCCTGCGGCAAGCCCGTGGTAGCCACCCGCATCCCGGGTTCGGGAGTGCCCTGGGTGAACCTCGACGGGCAGAGCGGAGTGAACGTGGAGCCCCGCGACCCCGCCGCCCTCGCAGAGGGCATCCGCCGCGACCTGCAGAACGCCCCGGCCTTCGGGCAGGGCGCCAGGAAACTGTTCCAGGAGCGCTACACGCTCGATTCCATGATCAATAAAACTATACAGATATATGAACAAGCTTAGAATCCTGATTTCAGGAGCGGTGGTAGTGCTCTTGGCGAGCTGCACCACCGCAAAACAAATGTCCTACCTGCTGGACCTCGAGCAGAACACGCCCTACGAGGCAGCTGCCGCGCCCGAGCTGCTGGTGCAGCCCGGCGACCGCCTGGGGATATCCGTCTCCAGCGATAATGCCCAGCTGGCAGCCCCCTTCAACCTGGGAGCAGAAGCCGAGGCCGCCGGCCTTTCCTATCAGGTAGATCCCCGCGGCCGCATCATCTTCCCGGTGATAGGCAGCATGGAGGTGGAAGGAAAGACCCTCAGGCAGGTGCAGGACGACATTGCCGGCCGCATCTCCAGCCTCGGATACATCAAAGACCCCAGCGTGAACGTGACCCTGGACAACTTCTGCGTCACCGTCATAGGCAGCGTTGGGAACAACGTGCTGCAGGTGGAGGGATCCTCCATCAACCTGCTCCAGGTGATTGCCCGCAGCGGCGGCACCGGGGCCAATTCCAAGATAAAGGAAGTCACGGTAATCCGCACCGAGAAGGGCGTGCGCACTGCCTACAACGTGAACCTGCAGAAGAAAGACCTCTTCGAGTCGCCGGTATTCTACCTGCGCCAGAACGACATTGTGTACATCAAACCTAAGGGATCCACTCTCAATGGAGGAGGACAGATGGCCCTGAGCTTCGTAGGAGCCGGCCTGTCCCTGGTGTCCATCATCACCAACTTCATCCTCTGGTCCAATCGCTAAGAAAAAATGACAGAAAAAAACAATTCCCAGATTAACCTGGTTGACCTATTCTTTTACCTGCTTGGCAAATGGTACTGGTTCGTGCTGTGTATCATAGTGTTCGTGGGCCTCGCCTACTACCGTTATGCCAAGACCCCGCTGGTGTTCCGCAGCGACGCCACGGTAATCATCAAAGACCCCTCCAACACCCGTGCGACGGTGCATATGGACAACTATAGCTCGCTTATCAACCACGTGAGCATGTCCAACGAGATACTCCAGCTGCAGAGCAAGCAGCTGATGGCTGAGGCCCTCCGCAGCCTCGGAGCCAACGTGAACTACACCGTGCAGGAGAGGCTCCGCAACATAGAACTCTACGACCATACTCCTGTTCAGATGACTTACTGCGACGAGGGCGGCAACGGCTATCTGCTCTTCGACCTTACCCCCTGCACGGACAGCCTAGTGAGCATCGACACCCGCGACGGCCTGGTGCGCGAGTTCCGCCTGGGCGATACCCTCACCATACACGGCACCAGGATAGTGCTGGAACCCACCAAGTACTACCGCCGCTTCAGGGACAACAAGATCACCCTCGCGAAATTCCCTCCCTACGCGGCTGCAAGGCATTTCCTGGCCAGGCTCAAGGTCACCCAGACCGAGTCCGACGGAACCATTCTGCAGCTCTCCCTCCAGGACAACAACCTCCAGCGCGCCAGCGACGTGCTGAACGCCTTGATAGCCAAGTATAACGAGGATGCAATCCGCGACAAGAACCGCATCGCGGTGAACACCGCCGCCTTCATCGACGAGCGCCTGAGCATAATCCAGCAGGAACTCGGCACGGTGGAGAGCGACCTCGCCAGCTTCAAGAGCAGCGAGCGCATAATGGACGTGAACGAATCCGCCAACGAATATCTGGAAGAGAGCAAGGGTTACGGTGCCGAAATCGTGAAGATAGAGACCCGCGCCAGGCTCGCCAGCTACCTCAAGGACTATCTTCGCAAGGCCTTCAATTCCTACGAGCCCGTGCCGGTGAACACCGGTCTGGACGACCCCAACATCGAGGCCTCCATCGCCGGATACAACGACATGATTCTGCAGCGCGACCGCCTGGTGCGCGGTTCCAGCGCCCAGAGCCCGGCAGTCAAGCAGGTGGAAGCCAACATCGCCCCGGTGCGCCAGAACATAGTCAGCGCCATCGACAATCTGCTCTCGTCCCTCAACACCCGCAAGGCCGAGCTCAGCCGTCTGGAGAAGGCTTCCATCAAGAAGTTCACCTCCATGCCCGCCAAGGCCAGGGAGCTGGTGGCCATAGAGCGCCAGCAGAAGATCAAGGAGGCCCTCTACGTGTTCCTCCTCAACAAGCGCGAGGAGAACGCCCTCACCCAGGCCATGGTGGACAACAACGCCCGTATGATCGACTCCGCCGAAGGGCCCGCATCTCCCATCTACCCGCAGCGCAACAAAATGCTGCTTCTGGGCCTGCTGATGGGCATTTTCCTGCCCGCCCTGCTGCTTATCAGCCGCATCTTCATCGACACCAAGATCCGCGGCCGCCGCGACCTTGATTCCATAGCCAACCTGCCCTTCCTGGCCGACATCCCCTCCATCAAAAGCGGCCGGAAGATAGTGCACCGCAAGCAGAAGAAGAGTCCGGAAGGCCCGAAAGTGGAGTACACCTTCGAGAGCTCGAAAGTGTTCCGCGAGGCAATGAGGATGATGTGCGCCAACATCGACTATATGAAGCCCGAGGGCTGCACCAGCCCCGTGCTGATGACCACCTCCTTCAACGTGGGCGTGGGCAAGTCCTTCATCACCCGCAACATCGCAGCCTGCCTCGCCGACGCCTGCAAGAAGGTCATCATAGTGGATGCCGACCTCCGCAAGCGCTCGATTTCCGACTGGTTCGGCCGCAAGCATCATATGCAGGGGCTTAGCAACTATCTGGTGAACAAGGAGATAGGTGTGGACGACGTAATCTGCCAAGACCTCCTTCCCGGAGTGGACTTCGTGCCGGCAGGGCACATCCCCCCGAACCCCACCGAGCTGCTCTCCCGCCATCGCTTCGAGGAGCTGATCGAAGAACTCCGCAAGCGCTACGACTACATAATCATGGACGGTACGCCGGTGAACATGGTGGCCGATTCCTTCGTGATGGGCCGCCTGGTGGACATGAACCTCTTCGTGCTCCGCAGCGGGCTCAGCGACCGCAGGCAGATCCCGATGGTGGACAACCTGCTTAAAGAAGGCCGCCTGAAGCACCTCAGCATAATTCTCAACGGCACCGACGCAAAGCATTCTTACGGATACTCATATGGTTACGGCTACGGCTATGGATATGGGTATTACGGTTCCGGATATTATGGTTCCGGATATGAAGGAAAATGATTAGATTTGTGGAGAAATGATAATTGCAGTTGATTTCGACGGGACGATTGTGGAGCATAAATATCCCTCGATTGGAAAAGAAAAACCTTTTGCCGTAGATACCCTCCGCCAACTGGCGGCTGAGGGTAATAAGCTCATTCTCTGGACGGTACGCCACGGGGAGACCCTGGACGAGGCCCTGGAATGGTGTTCCAAGCGCGGCCTGGAATTCTACGCCGTCAACAGCAACTATCCCGCCGGATCGCTGTTTGCCGAACGCAGGAGCGCATCTCCCAAGATAGAGGCGGACGTCTTCATCGACGACCACAATCTGGGAGGCCTTCCCGACTGGGGCGAGATCTACCAGCGCATAGGCGGGGAGCATCATCACCACCATCATCACGGACGGGCCTATCGCTGGCTGAAGAAATTGCTGGGATGATGAAGAGATACTCGGTTATCAAGAAATGCATGCTGCGCTCTCTCGGCGGGGAACACATGATGATAGTGTATCCCGACGGGAAAAAGGCCCCCTTCGCCCTCCAGGTGAACGAAAGCTTCGCCCGGCTCTACGGCAAGGTCAGGGACCTGGAATCCTTCAGCGAGGAGGATCTCCGGGGCATCATCATCTCCGAATACGGACTTTCGCCGGAAGAAGCTGGCGCGGAAGCTTCTAAAATCTTGAAACTCTGGGAAGAACAATGTATGCTCCGATAGGAAATCTCCACCGTTGCCTCTACGGCCTGCTCAGGGTTGCCCTCCGCTGCCCCGAGCCCGAGGGACTTATGGACCAGCTGAAAGCCCTCTCCGACAAGGACTGGAGGGACATACTGAGCCTCGCCCGCGAACAGGCGGTCTCCGGTCTGGTGTACGAGGCCCTCTCCATGAAGGATGGAATGGTGAATCTTCCGGAAGATGTTTCCCTGGACCTGATGATGGACGCCAGCAGGATCGAGTATCGTTCGCGCTACCTGCAGACCATGGCGGACAGCATAATCGGAGCCCTGCAGAAGAAGGGCCTGCATCCCCTGATAATGAAGGGTCCATCTGCCGCAAACATGTACCCGGTGCCTTCTTTGAGGGTTTCGGGCGATATCGACCTCTACCTGCCGACGGCAGAGGTGCAGAAGGCCCGCGAATGGCTGGCGAATAGTTTCCGCACGGAAAGCTGGGCCCCCGACGGCTCCTGGCACTACAATGCGGACGGGGTGGAGATAGACCTGCATTCGCATTATTTCGACCTTTCGGTGCCCGAACGCCGGCTGCCCCAGGTGCCATCTCCCGAAGCCACGCTGCTGATGCTCTCGTCGCATATTCTCAAGCATGCGATGGGGCCCGGGGTGGGTCTGAGGCAGATTTGCGACATGGTGGTGGCGAGCCGCGCGCTCAAGGGCAAGTTCGACCCGCACATGCTGCGGAAGTATTTCAGGAACACCTGCGTAACGCGCTGGAACAAGATGTTGGTATCGATGATCCGCCAGCGCTTCGGCGTGGACCCGGGCTTCTTCCCGGTGGAGGACAAGGCGTTTTATACTTTGGAGAGGATCATTTTCGCCGGCGGCAACTTCGGCCAGCACGGCTCCTCCCGCAAACGTGCCCTCACCCGCTCCCCCCGCGCCCGCAAAATCGACACCGCCTTCCGCTTCGTTTTGCGGATTCCGTTCTCGCTATACTACGCCCCCAAGGAGTACGTGAGGTACTTCTTCGCCTTGCTTAAAGGCAACTTGGCGATGTAGGGGGGCGCGCGTGGCGCGGAGCCGTGGGCTTAGGGCCTTGGCGCGGGTGCGGCGGCGTGGCGCCCCACACGCCATTTTGCAGCGAGCATAAAATGTAAATTGTTAAGTATTAGGTAGTTACCGAAAACAAAACCATCTACATGAGCCGACGACATAATTGCCGCCGGCATTTTTTTACTATCTTTGGGAAACAGAATCCCGAAACATGGCCAAAATCTACGTAGCATCCAGCTGGAAAAACACCTATTTCCCCGAAGTAGTAGCGCGCCTCCGCGCCGAAGGACACGAAGTCTATGACTTCCGCAACCCCCCGCACGGCGGAAACGGCTTCAAATGGACCGAAATCGACCCC
>JAILMV010000028.1 GCA_024692185.1 Bacteroidales bacterium
TTTGCCATCCACCGACACCGGATCCCCGGTCACTATGCCCATGACATTTCCGTTCTGCTTTACGGTGGCCTCGATATCGCGGACCTGGAAGGAAGGAGCAGGGTTGTTTATGCCTACAGCCACCACCAAATTCGCACTTCGCAGACTGGTAGGCACTACGGATTCCAGCGCAAACGACGACACTGAAATTTTCTTGAACTTGCTCACGCAGCCCGTAAGCAGCAAGCCTGCCAGAAGCAGAAAGATGGATATTCTGATTGCCTTTCTCATTTCTTTAATCTCACAAATATAACATAATTTTTGCATATCTTTGCGACGTGAAAAAAGTGTACATCGAAACATACGGCTGCCAGATGAACGTCAACGACACCGAGGTCGTTTTCTCCATACTGGCCGCTCACGGCTATGCCAGGACAGAGGAAATAGCCGAAGCCGACGTTATCATGGCCAACACCTGCTCGATACGCGACAATGCCGAGCAGCGCATCTGGGGCCGCATCGATTATTTCAATACTTTCCGCAAGGCAAAAGCGGATCTGGTAGTAGGAATCCTGGGCTGCATGGCCGAGCGCCTGAAGGACGCCCTGCTGGATACCGGCAAGGTGAACATAGTTGCCGGACCCGATGCCTACAGGAGCCTTCCCGCTTTGCTGGATGCCGTCTGCGAGGGGCATCCCCAGATGAACGTGGAGCTCTCCCGCGAGGAGACCTACGGGGACATCTCCCCCGTCCGTATCGACAAGAACGGAGTGTCCGCCTTCATCTCCATAATGCGCGGATGCAACAATGTCTGCTCCTACTGCGTAGTTCCCTACACCCGCGGGGCGGAGCGCAGCAGGGACTATCATACCATAGTCCGCGAGGCCTGCGAATGCGTGGAAAAGGGATATAAGGAAGTGACTCTCCTCGGCCAGAACGTGGACTCCTATCTGTATGAGGACGTGAATTTCGCGAAACTGCTTGAGATGGTGGCCCAGGTCTCCCCCAGCCTCCGCGTAAGGTTCAGCACCTCCCATCCCAAAGACATCTCCGACGAAGTCATAGACACTATGGCCGCCTGGCCCAACATCTGCCACCATATCCACCTTCCCGTGCAGAGCGGAAACGACCGTATCCTGGAAAAGATGCGCCGCCGCTACAGCAGGGAATGGTATCTGGGAAGGGTGGCCCGCATCCGCCAGACCATGCCCGACTGCGGAATAACCACCGACGCCATCGTGGGATTCTGCTCCGAGACGGAAGATGAATTCCGCGACACCCTGAGCATATTCGAGGAAGTGGGCTACGATGCCGCCTTCATGTTCAACTACTCCGAACGCCCGGGCACCCTGGCTTCGAAGAAGTATCCCGACGACATCCCCCTGGATGTCAAGACCCGCCGCCTTAACGAACTGATCGAGCTTCAGAACCGCCTTTCGCTGGAAAGCAACCGCAGAGACCTGGGCAAGGTCTTCGAAGTTCTTGTGGAAGGCCCTTCCAAGAAGAATGATGCAGAGCTTTGCGGCCGTACCGGTTCCAACAAGATGTGCGTATGGGCCGATAGCACCCACAAAGCCGGGGACTACGTGAAAGTCCGCGTCAATGACTGCACCTCCGCCACATTGCTATGCGAACTCGCCTGACATCGCTGATACTGCTGGCCTCCCTGGCCTTCGCTTGCAGCAAGGATCCCGTCCCGGAACAGGAGGGGCAACCTTCGCGCAGCGATCTGGTAAAGGCCGGCACGGAGTACGTATTCGATTCTTTGGCCGTCAGCGAAATCCACATAAGCATCAGTTCCGCGGAATGGAAAAAACTGCTGGACGCATACGACAAGAACTCCAACACCAGGGAATATGTCTGCGCCAGGATGGTCTTTGTCAAGGACGGCGAAATGACGGTTGTCGACAGCATAGGCCTGCGCCTGAAGGGGAATACTTCCCGCCGGCGCCCTCAGGATGGGAATGGCCGTTACCGTCACGTCCATTTCGGTATAGACACCGACCGCTATGTGGAAGACCGGGACCTGAAAGGCCTGCGGCGCTTCGACCTTAAATGGTTCAAGGACGATCCCGCCTACGTGCGAGAGATATACTGCTACGACCTCTTCCGCCGCAGCGGAGTCTGGACCGGGCTTCGCGATGTCTATACCCGGCTATGGCTGAAGGTCGGCAGCGAAAAAGAAATTTATTATGGAGTTTACGGCCTGCTGGAGCACATAAACAAGGATTATCTACGGATACGTAAGGATGCCTTCGGCGGCAAGGACGGGAATATATGGAAATGCGCGCATGGGGCCAATCTGGCAAACGTGAATGCCGATTTCGGGCAGGATGACGGCTACCATGACCACACATATGTGCGCAAGACGGGATCCGAGGAGGATTATCCTCAGGCACTGGAACAGATAAAGGATTTCGTAGGGAAGATAAACACCATGCCAGGAGCCATTTTCCATAATTGGATTTCGACTGTGATGGATGTGGATCTTTTCCTTAAGACCTATGCGGTGAATGTGGCCGTGGGCATGTGGGACGATTACTGGAACAATTCCAACAACTTCTATCTCTATTTCAATAGTAACGACCCTTCAAACTACAAAGTCTGGTTCATCCCCTACGACTACGACAACACCCTAGGAACATGCCTCAACTGCGGAGTGCAGAGCGATGCCGGAAGGCAGAACCCTTACAATTGGGGCAGCGCCAACAATCCTCTCGTAAAGAAGATTCTCGAAAATTCTGCCTGGAAGCAGACTTACAAGAGATATCTGCAGGAGCTATGCTGCGACGGAGGCCTTTCCAGTCCTGAGGTAGCGACAGCGAGGATTGCTTCGATGCAGGCATTGATTAAAGACTATGTGGCTAACGATACCGGCGACGACAATTATCTTTACGACAGCCCAGCCTACTGGGGCTCCCACGGAGAGTATAGGATAATGAGCAGCGGCCCCGACAATTTCTTCACTGTCAAGGCCGCCGTCGTATCTGCAATGAAATAAGCTGCTATTCCACGAAGGCTACAATCTCTCCCTTCACTACGTTCTTTCCCTGCTTTCCGGTGACGGCCACTACTCGGCCATCGCGGGCGGGAACTATTTCTTCGCGGCCATAATAGGTCTGGACATAGCCCATGGCCTCCCCTGCCTTGACGGCAGTGCCGGCAACGGGGGCTGCGGATTCATCATCCACATCTACTTGCCAGAGCAGCTGGCCCTTGACGGGAGCCTGCACAGGAACGGCGTGAGGGTATTTCTGGGCATATTCTTCTGCGCTGAATTCGGGCATATCCACCACGGGGCGAACCACTTTGATGGGAGCGCCGGCCTTGGCACGGAAGTCCTCGAGTTCGGTGTTGAAGCGCTGCTTGGCGAGGCCGGAGCGGAAGTCGCGGTATTGCCTCTCGTGCATTGCGAACTCGAAGAGCTCCTCCTGGTCCTCTCCTTCGTCCCAACCTTCTTCCTTCATCATCTGACGGAACTTGGGCAGTTCATCCGGATACATGTCCTGAGGGTTGCCGGTATAGAATTCCATTCCCTTTTCCTTAGCCAGGGCCACAATCTCCGGAGCGAGTTCGCCGGGGAGCTTGCCCATCTTGCCCAGGATCATTCCCCAGGTATCCTTGTCGATGGTAGTCCAGCGAGGATTGCCCTTGATTACGTTCAGCAGGTTCATAAGAGCGGTATTCTTCACGTACTGGCTGAACGGGGTCACGAGCGGAGGATATCCGAGGCGGGGCCACACGTACTGGACCTCTTCGAAGAGCTTGACCATCAGGGTGTCCAGGGTCATATCCGGACGACCTGCAGCACGCTCGGCGGCATTCACGGCGCCGAGGAAAGGCTTAAGGTCGGCCATCATCGACCCCATCATTCCGCCGGGAAGGCCGCAGCCTACCAGCAAAGAGGTCATCTGGGCATTCGTAGGGTTGATCCAGTATCCGAGGAAGTCGTCGATGAATTCCTGGGTAAGGGCGCGGACCTGCATATAGGCATCCATGTTGATGTCCTTCACCAGGAATCCGTCGGCCTTGAGCATTTCGCGTATGGTAATCACGTCCGGATGGACCTTGCCCCAGGAGAGGGGTTCCACTGCCACGTCGAGGTAATCGGCGCCGGCGCGGGCGACTTCCAGCATGGAGGCCGGGCTGAATCCGGGGCCGCTGTGGCCGTGATACTGCACTTTGATATGCGGATATTTCTTCTTGATCTCGGCGGTGAGCTGGGCGAGGAAGGTCGGGCGGCCTACGCCGGCCATGTCCTTGAGGCAGATTTCATCGGCTCCGTATTCCACCAGATGGTCCACTACGCCCATATAGTACTCCACGGTATGGACGGGAGAGTTGGTGATGGAGAGGGCGGCCTGGGAGATCATGCCGGCCTTCTTGGCATATTCTACGCTGAGTTTGAGGTTGCGGTGGTCGTTAAGGCCGCAGAAGGAGCGGGAGATGTCAGTGCCCTGGGCTTTCTTGACCTTGAACATGAGTTCGCGTACGTCGGCAGGCACAGGATTCATGCGGAGGGCATTGAGTCCGCGCTCCAGCATGTGGGTTTGGATTCCGGCCTTGTGGAAGGGTGCAGTCCACTTCCTCACGGAAATGTTAGGGTTCTCTCCGTAGAGGAGGTTCACCTGTTCGAAGGCTCCGCCGTTGGTTTCCACGCGGTCGAAGCATCCCATATCTATGATTGCAGGAGCTACTCTTACGAGCTGGTCGACTCTAGGCTGGTATTTGCCTGAAGACTGCCACATATCCCTGTAGACCAGGGAAAATTTGATTTCTTTTGCCATAGTTTGTAGTTGCGATTCCCGGCACGACCGAAAATCTGAATTACAAATATACAAAATAAACTTGCAGGGTTAAAATATTTTCGTACCTTTGCAGTCCTTAACACGGTGCGATTAGTTCAGTTGGTAGAGCACCAGATTGTGGTTCTGGTTGTCGTGGGTTCGAGCCCCACATCGCACCCCAACAAAAAAAGGCCTCCTCGACGGAGGCCTTTTTTCGTTGGGTGCATATATTCTCATTCTCAAAATAAATCGCTACCTTTGAATGGACGATAAACTCTAGATTGAGATGAAAAACTACCTTATCCATGCCTTGGTATCGGCTGTAGTATATACAGCCATCCTGGTAGCCGTCAATGCCATCTTCGGCGAACTGCAATCATTCTGCTTCTATCTTGTTTCTGCCGTTATTTTCGGAGTAGTATTCGGCGTTTACCATTACCTGGTGGAAAAGAAAAGCGCGAAAAAGTCGAAGTAATATGCATAGAATCCTGGCCTTAGTTATCGTAGCTCTGCTTTCCGCTTTCTGCAGCAATGCCCCTGAGGCACCGTCGCAGGAGTGCTGTGAGCAGGCGTTTTCGCAGATTCCCGACCATAAGCACTTCAGCAAAGTGGACAAGAATGCCTTTTCGGCCGAGTTCCGGGAGCTTTTGGAAAAGGCTTATGCCGCAGCGGATAAGGAAGAGCAGGAGAATCCGGGAGAAATCGGGGACTATGAATTCCTTAGCTACTGGTACGATGGCAACGGCGATTCCCTGCTGGAAAGCGAAGGCAGCAGCATAGTTTTCGAACCAGGCGAGGTGAAGGACGGCAGGGTCAGGGTGGATATCTGCATTAATACGGAACACAAATTCGCCATGCTCCTGCTATATGAAGACAAGGCATGGCGTATA
Source organism: Bacteroidales bacterium (assembly GCA_024692185.1). Classification (GTDB taxonomy): domain Bacteria; phylum Bacteroidota; class Bacteroidia; order Bacteroidales; family UBA932; genus Cryptobacteroides. The sequence continues at coordinate 5,657 of JAILMV010000028.1, forward strand.
GATGACTGGATCGATCCCGCCTTCGGGAAATCCATGAAAACGATGACCAAGGACTACTTGGCGCGATAGCAGCGCAGGGTATTCTTCATCAGCATGGCGATGGTCATTGGCCCTACTCCTCCGGGAACAGGGGTAATCCAGGAAGCCAGATCCACGCAAGAATCAAAATCCACATCTCCACAGAGCTTTCCTTCGGGCGTGCGGTTGATACCCACGTCGATGATGATGGCACCGGGCTTCACCATATCTCCGGTGATAAGGCCGGCCTTGCCCACGGCAGCTACCAGCACATCTGCCTGACGGCAGACGGAGGCCAGGTCGGCGGTACGCGAATGGGCTATCACCACAGTGGCATTGCGGTCCAGAAGCAGCTTGGCAACGGGTTTGCCTACGATATTGCTGCGGCCTACGACCACAGCGGTCTTGCCGCAGAGATCGACGCCGGTGCTATCCAGAAGGCGCATCACGCCGGCAGGGGTGCAAGGCACTATGCAATCCTTTCCAAGCCAGAGTCCGGAAACATTTGAAGGATGGAATCCGTCCACGTCCTTTGCGGCGGAGATGGCATCAATGACCTTCTCTTCGTCGATATGCTTGGGAAGAGGCAGCTGAACCAGCAGGCCGTCCACCGCAGGATCTGCGTTCAGTTCGGCTATCTTGGCCAGGAGTTCCTCCTCCGAAACCGAGGCGGGCAGTTCTATCAGCAAGGATTCCATTCCGGTATAGGCAGCAGCCTTGACCTTGTTGCGCACATACACCTGGCTGGCAGGGTTCTCCCCCACTATGATTACGCAGAGGCAGGGTTTGCGCTCTCCGCGGGCTTCTATTTCCGCCACTTCGGCACGGACCTCGTCCTTGACGACCGCGCTCAATGCTTTTCCATCGAGAATCTTTCCCATATTATTTCTCAAGTGCGCAGTGCGCAATATCATTCCTGTAAAACAAATTGTCGCATTTCAGCTTGGCGACCTCGCGATACACGTTCTCGCGGGCATCTGCCACGTCGCGCCCGCTTCCGACCACCATCAGCACACGGCCGCCGGCAGTCACCAGCACGTTGTCGCGGTAGGCTGTTCCCATATGGTAAACCTTGCCCTGCACGGCCTCCAGGCCGGAAATCACGGCGCCCTTCTCGTACTTGCCAGGATAGCCCTTAGAGGCAAGCACCACGCCCAAGGTCACGGCATCTTTCCAAACAGGGGCGGAGGTTTCACGCCCGGACGCAACGGCTTCAAAGATATCGAAAATATCGCTTTCCAGCAAAGGCAGCACCACTTCCGTCTCGGGATCCCCGAAACGGGCGTTGAACTCTATCACCTTAATTCCCTGCGGAGTCTTCATAAGCCCTCCGTAGAGCACGCCGCTTAGCGGGCATCCCTCCGCAACCATCGCGGAAGCAGCCTTGCACATAATTTCCTTGAACGCGAAGTCCTTGTCCTCTACGCTGATGAACGGCAGGCCGGTATAGGCTCCCATTCCTCCGGTATTAGGACCTTTGTCGCCATCGAAGGCGCGCTTATGATCCTGGGAGAGAGGCATGGGATACACTCGTTCCCCGTCCACGAAGCAGAGGAAGGAGAATTCAGGGCCGGTAAGATAATCCTCGATCACTACCCTGCCCTTTCCGAAAGAAGCATCCAGCAACATATCGGAGAGGGCCGCGCGAGCCTCTTCAAGATCCTGGGCTATCACCACCCCCTTGCCCGCAGCCAGCCCGTCGTACTTGATGACTGCGGGGAATGGCCTCCCGGACACATAGGCCAGAGCATCGTCGTAAGAATCGAAGCTCTTGTAGCCAGCGGTGGGAATACCGTACTTGGACATAAGTTCCTTGGCGAATTCCTTGGAACTCTCGATGCGGGTCGCGGACTGGGTATGCCCGAATATCTTGAGTCCTGCTGCACGGAAGGCATCCACTATGCCGGCGGCCAGCGAGGCTTCGGGACCGACGATGGTAAGATCCACCTGATTCTCCAGCGCAAAAGCCTTCAGACCCTCGACATCGGTATCTTTAAGCTGTACATTGAACGCCTGTTCAGCTATGCCCGCATTTCCAGGAGCGCAATAAATACGCTCCACCTGCGGACTGCGGCTGAGGGCATCCACTATGGCATGCTCACGTCCGCCGCCACCTATCACCAGGACAGTTTTCCCGAGGCAGTCCTCCAGGAGGATATCCTTGGCGGCCTTGGCAAATCTCTGTGTAGGAAGAGGATATACTAAACCCATGACTATTAATGTTTAAAATGACGTACGCCCGTAAAGAGCATCACTATTCCAAGTTCATCCGCTTTGGCAATCGCATCTGCATCGCGTATGCTGCCGCCGGGCTGGACTATTGCTGAGACTCCGTATTCCGCAGCAAGGGCCACGGTATCGTCGAAGGGCAGGAAACCGTCGGAGGCCAGGATGAGCCCGGACTCGAATCCGGCTGCCTTAGCCTCTTCCAGGGCGATGTGGGCGGAACCCACGCGGTTGGTCTGGCCTGCGCCTATGCCTATGGTGTGGCAGTCGCGGACCACTGCTATCGCATTGGATTTCACGTGCTTGACTATCTTCCAGCCGAATTCCAGATCCTTCATCATGGCTGCTGAAGGCTTGGCCTTGGTGACGCACATCTCGGCAGTGACTTCCTCAACCTGGGTGTCCAGCTGCTGCACCAGCAGGCCTCCGGTCACGCCCACATACTGGGGCACGGGGGCTCCGGTGCGGGTCATATCGACCTGCAGCACGCGGAGATTCTTCTTCGCAGAAAGGATCTCCAGGGCTTCGGGAGTATAGGAAGGAGCGATTACTATCTCCAGGAAGATGGGCTTCATACCCAGGGCGACCTCGGCAGTAAGCTCGCGGTTCACTCCGACTATACCTCCGTAGATGCTCACCTTGTCGGCCTCATAGGCGGCCTGCCAGGCTTCCTCGATGCTGGGAGCGACTGCGGTTCCGCAGGGATTCATATGCTTGAGGGCCACGCAGCAGGGCTCCTCGAAATCGCGGAGCACGTTCAGGGCTGCATTGGCATCCTGGATGTTATTGTAGGAAAGCTCTTTGCCCTGGATCTGCTTTGCGAAGGCCAGAGAGAAGGGAACCGGCTGCATATCCGCATAGAAAGCTGCGCTCTGGTGAGGATTCTCGCCGTAGCGGAGCTCCTGCTTGAAATCGAATTCCAGGAAAAGCTTCTCGGGAAGACCTGCCTTGGCACGCATATAAGTAGCGATGCAGCTATCGTATTCGGCAGTGTGGGTGTAGGCCTTGGCTGAGAGCTGCAGGCGGGTTTCCTGCGAGGTCTTGCCATTTGCGCGGAGTTCCTCCAGCACGCGGCCGTAATCCGAAGGATCGCAGACAATTGTCACGTCCTTCCAGTTCTTGGCTGCGCTGCGCACCATCGAAGGACCGCCGATGTCGATGTTCTCGATGGCTTCCTCGAGGGTCACGCCCTCCTTTGCTATGGTCTGGCGGAAAGGATAAAGGTTGACGCATACCAGGTCGATGGTTTCTATCCCATTCTCCTCCAGGGTGGCCATATGTTCGGGGAGATCGCGGCGGGCAAGTATTCCACCATGCACCTTGGGATGCAGGGTCTTCACCCTTCCGTCCAGAATCTCGGGGAATCCCGTAACCTCGCTGATGCCTATGGTCTTCACTCCTTCGCTCTCGAGGAGCTTCTGGGTACCGCCGGTGGCAATTATCTCCCAGCCCAAATCTACAAGGCCCTGCACGAAGGCAACCAGGCCCGTCTTATCGCTTACGCTTACTAATGCTCTCATTTAATTAGTTTTGATATTGTTTCTACGTATAATTGATGTTCTATCTTCTGCCCTATGCGGTGCACCTCCTCCGGGTCGTTCCCGTCGTATTCGAAGGCCTTCTGCGCAATTATGCGCCCGCCATCCAGGTCGCTGTTGACCCAGTGGATGGAGATGCCATACACCTTGACTCCGTATGCCACGGCCTGCTCCACCGCATGTGCGCCCTTGAATGCGGGCAGCAGCGAGGGATGGATGTTGATTATCCGCCCCTCATAGGCCTTCAGCAGCACATCTCCTACGATGCGCATATATCCTGCGAGACAGATGAGGTCCACGCCTTCGGTGTCCAGCCTGGCGACTATCTCGGTCTCGAAAGCCTCCTTGGACGGATAATCTTTTGGAGAGAAGACGAAGCTGGGGATGCCCCTGGCTGCGGCCTTCCCTACCACGGCTGCGGCCGGCTTGTCGCAGACCATCAGCACCACCTTGGCATCCAGCCTTCCATCCGCGCAGGCATCCGCAATCGCTTCGAAATTGCTCCCCGTTCCGCTCGCAAAAACTGCTAGTTTCTTCATTTCCATATGTTCTTCTGGTGGTGGAATACATTCCACCACATAAAACTATAGCATATTAATGACAACTCCTGGCTTGTCTGTAACAATACCGATAACCGATGCCTTTTCGCCGCAAGCCTCGAGGATACTGACGACCTTGGGAGCATCTGCAGCATCCACCACGGCAACCATCCCAATACCCATGTTGAAGATATTGAACATCTCCCGATGAGGCACGCCACCCCACTTCTCCAGCATCCTGAACACCGGAAGAATCTCCCAAGTCCCCTCGCAGATCTCCAGCCCCTGGCCCTTCTGCAACACGCGCGGAATATTCTCGTCGAAACCGCCGCCGGTAATATGGCAGATTCCGTGAACGTCGCAATTGCGGATGACCTCCAGCATCTGCTTCACATATATCTTGGTAGGAGTAAGCAGGACCTCACCAAGCTTGCGCCCGCCGAATTCGGGAATCTCGTCCTCGTACTTCAGACCCGCATCCGCTACTATCTTGCGCACCAGGCTGAAGCCGTTGGAGTGCACACCGCTGGAAGCAACGCCAACCAGAACGTCCCCGACTTTTACCTTGGAACCGTCGATCAGCTTGGACTTCTCCACCACACCTGTAGTGTAACCTGCAATATCGTATTCGCCGTCGGAATACATACCCGGCATCTCGGCAGTCTCGCCTCCCACCAGGGCGCATCCGGCCTGGCGGCAACCTTCCGCAACACCGGCCACTATGGCTTCGACCTTGGCAGGGACATTATGTCCGAGGGCCACATAATCCAGGAAGATGAGGGGCTCCGCTCCCTGGGCCAGCACATCGTTCACGCACATTGCCACGGCATCGATGCCTATGGTGTCGTGCTTGTCCATAGCGAAGGCTATCTTGAGCTTGGTACCCACGCCGTCGGTGCCGCTCACCAGCACAGGCTCCTTGACTCCGAGGGCCGAAAGGTCGAACATCCCTCCGAAAGAGCCGATGTTGCCCATGGAACCGGTACGGGCGGTGGAAGCCACGTGCTGTTTGATTCTCCTGACTACTTCATAGCCGGCCTCGAGATTCACGCCGGCTTTTTCGTAACTAACTGCCATATCTTATTCGTTTGTTATTGCATCATCATAAAGAAGGGTGGGATAATTGCCCGTGAAGCAGGCCTGGCAGGGATCTGCGCAGCCGAAACAAGAATCACGGGTAGATTCCGGGCTGAGGTAGCCCAGAGAGTCGGCTCCGATGGCCTTGCAGGCCTCCTCGAGAGTGCGGTGCGAGCAGAGCAACTCTTCCGGAGTGGAAGTGTCCACGCCATAATGGCAGGTGAAGCGCATCATAGGGCTTGCTATGCGCACGTGCACCTCGGAAGCGCCCGCCTCGCGGAGAAGCTTGACTATCTTGAGGGAGGTGGTGCCGCGGACGATGGAGTCGTCGATCAGGGCTATCCTCTTTCCTTTGACTATGCTGCGCACGGGGCTCAACTTCATCTTAACGCCAAGTTCGCGCATGGACTGCACAGGCTGGATGAAGGTACGGCCTACATATTTATGCTTGACCAGACCCATTTCGTAGGGAATACCGCTCTCTTCGGCATAACCCATCGCAGCGCTGAGGCTGGATTCGGGCACGCCCACCACTATGTCGGCATCTGCCGGGCATTCGCGGTACAGACGGCGGCCGGCCTCCTTGCGGTAGGCATGCACGTTGCAACCATCGATGTCGCTGTCCGGACGGGCGAAGTAGATGTACTCCATCGCGCACATCCTGTGGCGGGAGAAACGGGAGTAGAGGGTACTGCGGAGGCCGTTGGTATCGAAAGATACAATCTCTCCGGGCTTTACGTCGCGGAGGAACTCGGCACCCATTATTTCGAAGGCACAGGACTCGCTGCCCACCACGAAACCATCACCCAGCTTGCCAATGCAGAGGGGCTTGATGCCGTATTTGTCGCGGCAGGCATATACGCGGCTCTTGGTCATGATGACGAAGGCGAAACCGCCCTCCACCATATTCAGGGCCTTGACTATCTTGTCGATGCGGTCCTCGTTGGAATTCTTCTTGATAAGATGGGCCAGCAATTCGCTGTCGGTATCGGACTGGAAGATGGTGCCATGCTTCTCCAGATACTCGGCTATCTGCTTGGAGTTTACGAGATTACCTTCACCTGCGATGGCGAAGTTCCCGCTCTTGTGATGGAAGAACAGGGGTTCCACATTTTCGGGACCGCCCTTGGAGGCATTGGCATACTTCACGCTGCCTATTCCCATATGGCCCTTCAGACCGGCAATGATATTGTCGTTGAACACCTCGTTGAGCAGGCCCAGACCGCGATAACGGTAGGACTGTCCATGCTCGTCGAAGGTCACCATGCCACCGCCTTCCTGCCCGCGGTGCTGGAGATTGTGAAGTCCGTAATAGAGAAGGGTTGACGCGTCTTTTACGCCATAAACTGCGAGAACTCCCATATTATGATTCTTTTATTGATTCAAGCCTTTCGAGCACGGTCTTGTAGGATGCCACCACGTCGCTGAGGTCCAGACGGAAGCGGTCCTTGTCCAGGCGTCGTCCGCTTTCCTCGTCCCACATACGGCAGGTATCCGGGCTGATCTCGTCGGAGATGATTATCTCCCCATTGTCGGATGCGCGGCCGAACTCCAGTTTCATGTCCACCAGCTCGATTCCTGCCTTGTGCAGCAGCGCGGAGAGCAGTTCTCCGGAGCGGCGGGCCTCGGCGAACATGTAGTCAATCTCCTCATAGCTGGCAAGCCCCAGGGCAACTGCGTGGTGCTTGTTGATGATGGGGTCGCCGAGTTCATCGCTATTGTACTGCAGATCCACTATGGTGTTCGGAGTGGGCGTTCCGTCCTCAACCCCGAGCAGGCTGGCCAGAGTGCCGGCGATGCGCTTCCTCCAGGTGACTTCCAGGGGGATGATTTCGATCTTGCGGCAGAGCTGCTCGCGCTCCCCTACCTTCTCGATGAAGTGGGTCTTGACTCCGCAGTTGTTCAGATATCCCAGCAGGATAGCCGAAATGCTGTTGTTCAACACCCCCTTACCGTCGAAACGGGCGCGCTTGATGCTGTCGTAAGCGAGGGTCACATCCTTGTATCGGAAAATGACCTTATTGGGATCGTCGGTTGCGTAAACCTGTTTTTCGTTCCCATCGAATACTAGTTCTTTCTTTATCATTTTTTACGGAAATAAGTTACGGCATTGTCGAAGATGGGCTGGAATCTGTCCCCGCTGATGTTCTTGAAGAGGTTCTTCTCGTAGCGCTCGCTGTGACCCATCTTACCGAGTATATGCCCGTCCGGGCTGAGGATTCCTTCGATATCGTAGTAGGATCCGTTGGGATTGTCCACATAACGGAAGGCCACCTGTCCCTTGGCAAATAGCTCGCGGGCCAGCTTTTCTTCCACCACGAACTTGCCTTCGCCGTGGCTGAAGGCTATGCTGTGGCGCTCTCCCTTGCTGAACGAGGCCAGCCAGGGAGAGTTCACCGAAGCCACTTCGGTGGTAGCGATGAGGGAAACGTGGCGGTTGATATCGTTGCGGAAAAGTGTAGGAGAATCCGGACCTGTGCAGCCCAGCTTCCCATAAGGCAGCAGGCCGCTCTTGACCAGGGCTTGGAAACCGTTGCATATGCCCAGGATAAGGCCTCCGCGCTTCAGCAGCGCGCTGATGGCGGCACCTACCTTGGCATTGTTGATGACGTCTGCAATGAACTTGCCGCTGCCGTCGGGCTCGTCGCCGGAGGAGAATCCGCCGCTGAAGGCCAGTATATGGCTTTCGTCGATACGGGCGGCAAGGGCGTCGATAGAGGCGAGCACATCCTCCGGACGTAGGTTCCGGAAGATGAAGGGGCGGACTTCGGCACCGGCGCGGCGGAAGGCCTTGGCGGTGTCATAATCGCAGTTGGTACCGGGGAATACCGGCAGGCAGACCACGGGAGTCTGTACCGGGGCTCCGGGCCAGCTCATATTGTCGGCCGCAGGCTTCTCTGCCTCGACCTCGGGAGCGGGCTCGTCGAAGAGGGGCTTGACCTTCGCGGGATAGAGCTTGGAATAGCGTCCTTCGTAGGCCTTCTCCAGCTTTTCGAGGGAGATTAGCTGTCCGTTTATGCAGATGTCTGCGTCCGTGACTTCGCCCAGCAGTTCGGCTGCGGGGAAATCGAGGCAATCCTTGCTCTCCACCAGCACCGAGCCATAGCCCAGGTCGAAAAGTTCGTTTTCGGGAATCTCTACCTTGACTCCGAGCTTGTTGCCGAGGCTCATCTTCACCAGGGCTTCCGCCACGCCGCCGTAGCTGAGGGACCAGGCGGATACTATGCTTCCGGCCTCGATGCGGGAGTGGATGTAGTTCCAGTTCTCCTGTAGTGCATCGGTATCGGGCATATAGTTCGCGAGGGCCTTGTGGCGGATGAGGTAGAGCTTGTTGCCGGCCTTCTTGAATTCGGGAGATATGACCCTGCCGGCATCTACCGTAGTTATGCCGAAGGCCACGAGGGTGGGAGGAACGTGGATGTGTTCGAAGGTTCCGCTCATGGAATCCTTGCCTCCGATGGAAGGAAGGCCGAGGGCCTCCTGCATCTTGAGGGCGCCCAGCAGGGCGGCCAGAGGCTTACCCCAGCTGTGGGGATCCTTGGTCATCCTCTCGAAATATTCCTGATAGGAGAAACGCATTCCGGACCAGTCGGCACCTGCGCAGACCACCTTGGTGCAGGCCTCCACCACTGCATAAGCAGCTGAATGATAAGGGCTCCAGATGGCTATGTCGGGGTTGTAGCCGAAGGCCATCACGCTGGCGGTATCGGTGTATCCGCTGACGGGCAGCTTCTGCACGCTTACCTGGGTCTCGGTGGCCTGGCGGCTTCCGCCGTAAGGCATCAGCACGGTAGAACGGCCGATGGTGGAGTCGAACATCTCCACCAGACCCTTCTGGGAGGCTACGTTGGGAGAGCCCATCACGGAAATCATCTTCTCTTCGAGCCCGGCTCCTTCTATCTTGCGATCGAAGGGATTGCGGTCCTCGACGGAGGAGATGGCAGCCTTGGCATAGTGCTTTGCGCCGGCGCTGTCGATGAAGGAACGGGCCAGGTCGCAGACCTTGGAATCACCGTAGAACATGCGCATACGGCCGCTGTCGGTAACATTGGCGACGTGCGTGACTTCTATATTGTCGGCTGCGCAGAGGGCCTTGAAAGCCTCCACGTCGGCCGCATCTATCACCACTGCCATACGCTCCTGGGACTCGCTGATGGCGAGTTCGGTAGCATTCAGGCCGGCGTACTTGGTCGGGACCCTGTCCAGCCAGATGTCCAGCCCGTCGGCGAGCTCGCCTATGGCTACACTCACTCCTCCGGCGCCGAAGTCGTTGCTCTTCTTTATAAGGCGGGTAGCCTCCGGACGGCGGAACAGCCTCTGCAGCTGGCGCTCCTCGGGTGCATTACCTTTCTGGACCTCGCTGCCGCAGGTTTCCAGCGATGCTTCGGTGTGCTCCTTGGAGGAACCGGTGGCACCGCCGATTCCGTCACGGCCGGTACGACCGCCGAGAAGCAGCACTACATCGCCCGGTACAGGATCTTCCCTGCGTACGTCGGAGGCCTTCACGGCGCCTACCACGGCGCCTATCTCCATTCGCTTGGCGGTATAGCCCTCGGAGTAGATTTCACGGACGTGGGTGGTGGCGAGGCCTATCTGGTTGCCATAGCTGGAATAGCCTCCCGCTGCCTTGCGGCTGATCATCTTCTGGGGAAGCTTGCCGGGGATGGTGTCGGCCACTGCCGCACAAACATCTCCCGCACCGGTAACACGCATCGCCTGATATACGTAGGCCCTGCCGGACAGAGGGTCGCGGATGGCTCCGCCGAGGCAGGTGGCAGCGCCTCCGAAAGGTTCTATCTCGGTAGGATGGTTATGTGTCTCGTTCTTGAACTGCAGCAGCCATTTCTGGGGTTCTCCGTCCACCGTTGCGGTGATGAAGATGCTGCAGGCATTGTTTTCTGAGCTCTGCTCCAGGTCGTCCAGCTTGCCCTTGGCCTTGAGATAGCGGGCGCCGATGGTGGCTAATTCCATCAGGCAGTAGGGTTTCCGGCTGCGGCCGAGTTCCTCGCGCATCCTGGCTACCATCTCCAGGGAAGCCTGAAGTTCGGGCTTGAGGAAGGAATCGTCGATGTCTATCTCTTCTATCTCGGAAGTGAAGGAGGTGTGACGGCAATGGTCGCTCCAGTAGGTGTCCAGTATGCGGAGTTCGGTTTCGGAGGGGCAGCGGCCCTCGGCCTTGAAGTACTTCAGGACCTCGCGGAGGTCATCGGTATTCATTGCCAAACCATGGCTGCGGCAGAAATCCGCGAACTTGCTTTCATCCATATCCAGGAAGGAGGAAAGGTCCTCCAGAGGCTTCACGTCCGCCCTTTCATTGAGGGAAAGGACGCTGAGGTCCTTGCGGCGGCTTTCTACCGGATTGATGAAATAATGTGCTATCTTTTCAAGCACGGCGGCATCCAGATCGTCGTCGAAGACTAGCAGGCGCGAACTCCTGATACGGATATCGGCTGCAGGGTCGATCAGATGCACGCAATCGACTGCGGAAGATGCCCGCTGGTCGAACTGCCCCGGAATGTATTCCACGGCAAGATATTTTTTCCCGGAGAGGTCCAGGCTGTCGCTGACATTGTCGGTAACGACTTCCCCGAATACGCTGTAGCGGCATTTTTCCACCAGCTCGTCGGAGAAACCGAAAAGGTCGTAGACGTTGATCAGACGCAGCGACCTAAGGTTCAGTGACAGGTTCTCGTTGAATTCTGCGAGGAGGCTCTGCGCCTCCACGCTGAAAGAAGCTTTTTTCTCTACGAATAAACGTTTGTTAGCCATTTCTTAAAAGTATATGCCCACCGGCGCAGTGGCGGGGGTGGGCATGGTGTCAAATTACGGTGTTCAAGACCTTGTCGCTCTGAGCTTTGCGGAATTCCTGGAGCTTTGCCGAGAGGCCCTCATCCTTGAGCGCAAGTATGGCCACGGCGTAGAGGGCGGCATTGCGGGCCCCGTCGATCGCCATGGTGGCGACGGGGATGCCCGAAGGCATCTGGACAATGGAAAGCAAGGAATCCAAGCCGTTGAGAGCCTTGGATTTAACGGGTACGCCGATCACAGGCATGGTGGTGAGGGCGGCGATAACCCCGGGAAGATGGGCGGCACCGCCTGCTCCCGCAATGATTATCTCGACGCCTCGGTCCTTAGCGGAACCCACATATTCGGCGAGGGGGCCGGGATTGCGATGGGCACTGAGGACCTTCTTCTCGTAAGGAACACCAAATTCCTCGAGCGCAGCGCATGCGGGGGACATGACTTCCCAGTCGCTTGCACTGCCCATTATGATTGATACTTTACTCATGCGAAGAAGAGTTTGGAAAGGGTCATCGGATCTATGTACTGCCCGTCCTTATAGACGCGCATATTGCCGGATGCTATCTCATCGATAAGCATTACTTTTCCATCCTGGTCGTAGCCGAACTCGAACTTGATATCGTAGAGCACGAGGCCCTTGGCTTTAAGGTCGTCGGCAACCACCTGGGTAATGCGCTGGGTCATGTCTTTGATGGCGTCGTACTGCTCCGCCGTCATCACGCCCAGCACCACGAGTCCGTCCTTGGTAACCAGAGGGTCACCCTTGGCATCGTTCTTGAACGTCATTTCCACATAAGCGGGGAGATCGGTACCGGGTTCGATATATTCCCCGTAACGTTTAATGAAACTACCCACCGCCTTATGACGGCAGATAACCTCCAGACCATGGCCGAATACCTTGGCAGGAAGCACCTCCATAGTAGTGTCGGAAAGATTCGCGCTCACATAATGGGTGCGTATGCCGGCGGCATTGAGCTTTTCAAAGAAATACACGGACATACGGAGATTCACGTCGCCGACACCCTCGATGGTAAGGCCCACGGAATTCTCGCCCGGATCGAACACGCCGTCCTTGCCAGTGCAATCATCTTTGAATTTCAGAAGGAAATGACCGTTGTCAAGGGCAAAGACATCTTTTGTCTTGCCTGTGTAAACTCGTTTCATATATAAAATATAGGTACTGATGATTCTACCAACAACGGGACACAAATTTACTAAAAAAATCGTAAATTTGAAAGTTCTCAAAAAGACTTATTAACAAATGACTAAGAGTTTTCAACATGTACTTGCCCTTTTTTGCGGCGTAGCACTCTGCCTGTCTTTCACCGCTCAGGCTCAGGACCTGAAACCCGTCAAAGACAAAGCCACGAAGAAGTATGGCTATCAGATGAAAGGCAAGAAAAAGGTCTGGGTAATCCAGCCTCAATATGACGATGCGAAGCGTTTCGTGGACGGTTATGCTGAAATCGAAGTGGGCGGATACACCGGACTGATCAATGAATACGGCGAGATGATTTTCGCCCCTAAGTACACCAATATAAGCAAGTTCGACAAATTCGGGCTGTGCGAACTGACGCGCAGGACCAGCAATGGGAAGTTCCACGGAATAGGCGACATGGCCGGCAACATAATCATCCCGGTAGAAGCCGAGAACGTGAGCGTGGACCGTTACGGCAACTTCCTCTATGCCAAATATATCACCAAGGTTCCCAACTTCAAGCCGGTTCCCCTGTGGGGCGTGTATGACAGGACGGGCAAAGAGGTGTTCGAGCCTCAGTTCTCCGGCATTCCCAGCTTCCGCGAAGGCGTAGGCATAGTCAAATCCGGCATTAACGGTCTTTACGGGATGGCCGGAGCCGACGGCAGCATCCTCCGTCCTTTCAAGTATCTTTACATCTACTACTCCTCCGGAAATTACGAGGCCCTCGGGACCGACCTCAGCCATCATGTATGGGGCTTCGATCTCAGGAGCAGCAGCACTATGCGCCAGATAGGTGCAGTCATCCCCTACGATGTAAAAAATGACCCCGTACGCCTGGCAGCCTGGCATAAAGGTCCCGTGGGAGAACGCTTGCACAGCAACAACGTCAAGATAATGGAGACCCATATGGGTTACTACGGGGCACAGACTGCCTGCCGTAATATCCCTATCGACTGGGGCTTCAAACGCTTCATCCGCCTCGAGCCCTGCATAGTACCCGCAGGCACGCCGGATGCCATGTACTATAGCACCGGGCAGCGCTACTACACCCTCAAGGCCCTGCTTTACGAGGCCGACGGGACCTTTGTCCGCGAGGTCTGCAGCCGAGGCTGGTTGGAGGGAGATTGCGCCGAAGGAGCCATCTACAATGCAGACGGCAAGGAGCGCTGGATGATCTTTGCGAACCCCAACACCATAGCCCTTCCCGCATTCACTACCGATCTTTACGATTACAGGCCCTTCGGCCATTCCGACATTTATGAAGGTCTGGGAATCAGCATCCAGGAGATGAACGAGCTGCGCAGCGTATATGACTTCTCCAATAGGACAAGGGCCCTTTATGAGGCCGAGAACCTCGGAGTAAGCTCCTACACTCCCCGCATCCCCAGTTCGGTCCACGCAAGGGCCGAGTTCAATGCCAGCAGGTCCCCCATCTTCCATTATCCTTTCCACATGGGCGAGGTGGTCAACTGCGCCGTGCATGAGAAGGACGGAAAGATAGAGGTAGAGCTCAGCGACGACCTCGTATGCATGTTCAGGGACAGGATTTCGGATCCTAGCTACACCTTCAGCGAAGGCCCCGAAGTCATCTACTGGGGCCCCAACAATGCCCGTACCGTAAGGCTCAGCCTGGAAGCCATGCCTCACAGTGGCAATTATACCCAGGACGACCTTTACGGGACTGGTTATGCCTATATGCTCGTGCTGAACATGTATGAGGAGGATGGCAGCTGGCTGCGTACCCTGGGAGCAGCTCCCTGGGTAGATTTCCTGCAGGACGGCATACTGGTTTTCGAACCTCTCGGAATTGCGCTGATTTCTCCTTTCACCGGCCTGGACAGTTACAACAAGGATTACAGCCATCATCAACCGCAGTACCATCAGCCGCAGAGCCACAGCCAGTCACCGAGTCGCAGCCAGACAGCGAGTCGCAGTTATGGCACCAGAGTCAGCGGAGGAGCCCGCAACAGTGTTGCAGGGGCCGGTACTGCTAATCAAGAGCCAGTCAGCAAAGCAGCTCCTATGGTCCGTTTCAAGCCGGTTCCCCACAGCCTCTCGGCTCTCGAATCAGCACTCAGACACGGCAACGTCCAGTAATGGATACGACATAACAAAAAAAAGAGATCGGCGGGTGCCGATCTCTTTTTTATCGTATGGCCGAGGCTTACTGCTCGTCGGGAGCATTGTTTCCGCCGCCGTAGTCAGGACCCGGACCCTGAGGGCCACCCTGAGGGCCCTGAGGACCGGCCTGGGGGCCGCCCTGGGCACCTGCCTGCTGACCAGCCTGGTACATCTTCTCGAAAGCCTTGCTGAGAGCAGCCGAGTACTTGTCGATGTCTTCCAGATTCTGGTTCTTGACAGCCTCCTTAAGAGGATTCAGGTTGCTTTCGACCTCTGCCTTAACGTCTGCAGGAACCTTGTCCCCGTTGTCCTTGAGGAACTTCTCTGCCTGGAAGCAGAGGGCATCTGCATTGTTGATCTTGTCCACCTTTTCCTTGGCAGCCTTGTCGGCATCCTCGTTGGCCTTGGCCTCATCGCGCATACGCTTGATTTCGTCCTCGCTCAGGCCGCTCGATGCTTCGATGCGGATGTGCTGCTCCTTGCCGGTGCTCTTGTCCTTTGCGGATACGCTCAGGATACCGTTGGTATCGATGTCGAAGGAAACTTCGATCTGAGGGATTCCACGAGGTGCAGGTGCGATTCCGTCGAGGTGGAAGATACCGATCTGCTTGTTGTCTTTGGCCATCGGACGCTCGCCCTGGAGGACGCGGATCTCGACTGAAGGCTGGTTGTCGGCAGCGGTGCTGAACACCTGCTCCTTATGCACAGGAATGGTAGTATTGCTTTCGATGAGCTTGGTCATCACTCCGCCGAGGGTCTCGATACCGAGGCTCAGAGGGGTAACGTCGAGCAGGAGGACATCCTTCACGTCGCCGGCGAGCACGCCGCCCTGGATGGATGCGCCGATTGCCACGACCTCATCGGGGTTGACGCTCTTGTTGGGTTCTTTTCCGAAGAAGTTCTTCACGAGTTCCTGGATCTTGGGGATACGGGTGGAACCGCCCACGAGAAGGACCTCGTCGATGTCGGAGGTATTGAGATGTGCATCCTGCAGGGCCTTGCGGCAAGGCTCGATACTGCGCTGGAACAGGTTGTCGCAGAGGGCTTCGAACTTGGC
This sequence comes from Bacteroidales bacterium, assembly GCA_024692185.1. GTDB lineage: Bacteria > Bacteroidota > Bacteroidia > Bacteroidales > UBA932 > Cryptobacteroides. The sequence goes on from JAILMV010000028.1 coordinate 21,236, forward strand.
ACGGGTAAGGCTCTTCACGAGGTGGCGGGGAACGCCGTCAACTGCGGTGATGTAAGGCAGGTTGATCTCGGTGCTGGTCTGGTTGGAGAGCTCGATCTTGGCCTTTTCGGCAGCTTCCTTGAGGCGCTGGAGGGCCATAGGGTCCTTCTTGAGGTCGAGACCGCTGTTCTCGGCAGCGAACTCGCTGGCGAGCCAGTCGATGATGACCTGGTCGAAATCGTCACCTCCGAGGTGGGTGTCACCGTTGGTGGACTTGACCTCGAACACACCGTCGCCGAGTTCCAGGATGGAGATATCGAAGGTACCGCCGCCCAGGTCGTACACAGCGACCTTCATGTTCTTGTTCTTCTTGTCCAGACCGTATGCAAGAGCTGCTGCGGTAGGCTCGTTGATGATACGCTTCACATCGAGGCCTGCGATCTTGCCGGCTTCCTTGGTAGCCTGACGCTGGGAGTCGGAGAAGTATGCAGGGACGGTGATGACAGCCTCGGTAACAGGCTGGCGGAGATAATCTTCCGCAGTCTTCTTCATCTTCTGGAGGATGATGGCGGAAATCTCCTGAGGAGAATACATACGGCCGTTGATGTCCACGCGGGGGGTATTGTTCTCGCCCTTCACCACGCTATAAGGTACGCGGGAGATTTCCTTGCCTACCTGGTCGTAGGTCTCGCCCATGAACCTCTTGATGGAGAATACTGTATTCTTAGGATTGGTGATGGCCTGACGCTTGGCAGGATTACCCACCTTGCGCTCGCCGTCGTCGGTGAAAGCGACCACCGAAGGAGTGGTGCGCTGACCTTCGTTATTGATGATTACGGTAGGCTGGTTGCCTTCCATGACCGCTACGCAACTGTTGGTTGTTCCGAGGTCGATTCCAATGATTTTTCCCATGATATTGTGTTTTTCTTGTTTTTCTGTTAATCTGTCACACTACAGGCGACGCTTTTCATTACAACTAAAGCTGTGCCACCCGAGCAATTGTGACAAATTGTCATTATCTTTGCACGCATATGGATTATTCCGACATCGCATCCCGTATTGTCTATGAGGACAACCACCTGCTTGTAATCGACAAGAAGGTCGGGGAGATAGTCCAAGGGGACAAGACCGGGGACGAGCCTCTAAGCGAGACCCTGAAAGCATTCATAAAGGAACGTGACAACAAGCCGGGGAACGTGTTTCTCGGAGTTACCCACCGTCTGGACAGGCCTGTGAGCGGGCTGTGCATCTTTGCCAAGACATCCAAGGCCCTGGAAAGGCTGAACGCGATGTTCCGCGACGGTGAGGTGCACAAGACCTATCTGGCCCTGTGCTGTGCTGCGCCTGCCGAAAAGGAGGGCCTGCTGGAAGACTGGATGGAGCGCAACGAAAAACTGAACAAGAGTTTCATCACCCGCAAACCCGGGCCCAAGGCCAAGCTTGCAAAGCTTCGCTACCGCCACATTGCGGATACTGACAGATACTTTCTGTTGGAAGTGGAGCTGCTGACCGGCCGCCATCATCAGATACGCTGCCAGCTCTCGCACATGGGTTGCCCCATCAAAGGCGACCTGAAATACGGTGCCCCGCGCTCGAACCGCGACGGAGGCATCTGCCTACAGGCCCACAGCATCAGATTCATTCATCCTGTGAAGAAAGAAGAGCTTCTTCTCGAGGCATCCTTACCTCAATCTTGGAAATTGCCGGACGAGGTTTTGAAAGCCTGAGGCGGGTCAGCATGTCCGACGGGGCCTCGTCCATGAACATCCTGAACGACATATTGAAAGTTACCTGGGAGTGGAAACCTGACATGAATGCCAGTTCTATCACCTTCAGGTAGGGGTCTTCTCTCATCATCTTGACAGCATAGGCCACGCGGTGCCAGTTCACGTACTGGCGGAAGTTCTTGTTGGTGTACTTGTTCACGGCGCGGCTGATATAGACCTTGTTCACCTTCAGTATGTCAGCCATCTCCACCAAGGTGAACTTGTCGTTCAGATAGGGTTTCTTGTCCCTCATCAGCTGCTCCACCCTGTTGTATATCTTGTTGAGTATGTTCGTCTCTACCTCAGGGACCGAGCCGAGACTATTACCGTTGGATATTATTATAGACTGTATGCGCCTCTCTTTCTTTTGCCTGATTATGACGGTGTGCCCGGTCAGGGTCCTGTAATGCAGGAAGACGTCCGTAATGAATATGGCTACGGCCGCAACGATGAAAGGGACCGGGGACTGGCTCTTTTCGTTCATGAACATGAGCAAGGGCACGAAAAGCATTATGTCCAGGTTGAAAAGGGCTCTGGAATCCTCCTCGGCGCTGCACCAAGGGGCGTCTTTGCGGAAAAGGGATGCCGGTTCCTTGTATTTCCTGTAAACCCATTCACTGAGGATAATTGCCGAGATGAAGGCGCTGGGCAGCAGGAAGAGAATTACGCAGTCATCCGCATCGGCCACGAAAAAATTTGCGGTCAGATAATATACCGACACCGAAGCGCACATATACGCCGATGTTTTTGCGTCTTCCCTGGTTAGCGGGTTGGACACATATATTACCGCCGCAGCCAGAAGGTAGCAACAAAGTTTCAAAACCTTAAGTCTGGCGTCCGTATCGACCCCTCCCGTCAACATCAGCAGCACGAACAGCACGATCGGCGTGAACCTCAGGGCCATGTGAATAGTGAAGATTTTTTTCATATAGTTCCCCCTTTGGCTTGCAATATAATAATATCCCCTGTTTGCAGGTAGTCCTGAACAGGGGGTAAAAACTAAAATTTATGTTTGCGTAGGTCCAAGTTTTTACCTACACATATTACCTACATCTTTTTCTTGATCTCGTCGAAGCCCTTTCCATACACTCCAGTGACCGAAGATACCGAAAGGAAGGCATCCGGATCTATCATCTTTATGTAGCGCAGAAGCAGGTTGAGATCGGTCTTGCGGGTCAGGACCATAAGCACCTCGGTCTGCTCCTTGGTGTACCAGCCCTTGCCGTCCAGGACGGTTACGCCACGGTGCAGGTCCTTGGTGATGGAGTCCGCAATCTTGGCATAATGCTTCGACAGTATGAACAGCTGCACGCTCTGGCGCGAACCGGTGATTACCAGATCCAGCACCGTGCTGTTTATTGTAATCAATATGAAACCATATACCACCGTGGTCAGTTTCTCGATGAAAGGAACCAGGGTGCCATCTGCCTTGTAAGAAGGTATCAGCAGCGAGGAAAGGATTACGACCACGTCCATGTAGAGGATGAGCCTGCCCGGGGAAACGTTCCGGTACTTGTTCACCATCAGGGCGATGATGTCGGTGCCGCCCGTACTGCCGCCTGCCACCATGGTCAAACCTATGCCGACGCCTACCATGATACCACCCATAATGGTACTCATCAGCTTTCCGTTGTCGAGCGAGATGGCCTGGATGAAATCGGCAGGAATTATGCCCTGGAAGAGGTTCAGGCCTATCGAGGCAAGAATGGTCGCATAGATGGTCTTCCAACCGAAACTGAAGCCCAGCACGAATAGGGCCGCAATTATCAACGCGACATTGATCACGAAGTAGGAATAACCTATCTTGATGACACCATGGGTCGCGTATTGCAGAATTGCAGAGAGGCCGGTCACGCCGCCGCCGACCAAGTTGTTGGTGACAAGGAAAATGCTCCATCCTAACACATAGAGCAGTATGCCCAGGGTAACCAGGGCGTATTCCTTGACCGTACGTCCTACGCTAGTTTGTTTGATCGCCATTATTGTTTTTCTTTTTACCGCTGATTCCGGCTTTTATTTCTTCGAAACCTTCTCCATATACGCTACCTACGGAGTTCACCGTCAGGAAGGCCTTGTCGTCCAGGGACTTGATAACCTTGGTAACCTCGGGAACCTCATTCCTGCGCATAAGCAGCAGAAGCACGTCCTTTTCCTTCTTGGTGTACCAGCCTATAGCCTTCAGCACGGTCACTCCCCTCTCCATCTTTCCAATGATGTAATCCGCAATCTCTTTCTGCTTGGAAGAGAACACCAGCAGCTGCACGGCGCCTCTGTCACCTACCACCACATAGTCGATTACGCAGGCATAGGTGGCCATCATGATATAGCCATAGACCATATCGCCGAAGGCCCTGCCAGGCAGGAACAGAATGGAGGTGATGATGATGAAGTCGGTAATCAGGAACATGAAGCTCAGGGATACCGGCCAGTACTTGTTCACTATCAGGGCAATGATGTCGGTGCCTCCGGTACTGCCACCTTTGCGAATGGTAAGGCCGATACCGACAGCCTCAAGCACACCGGCAATTACGGGAATCATCACCTTCTCGGGCACATAGAAGAAGTTGCCCGGGATGGCCTGCATCCAGCCGAGGCCTGCGAAAAGCTTCAGGGCCAGGGCCTGGATCGCGATGCAGTAGATGGTGCGGAAGCCGAAACCGATGCCGAACACCAGTATGGCCAGGATAATCAAGGCAACGTTTATCACGGCATAGGAGTAAGAAGCTATGATAGCTCCGCCAGTTGCATACTCGATCACGGCGCAAAGACCCATCAAGCCGCCTGCCGACATGCCGTTAGGTATCATGAAGCACTCCCAGGCCACCGTCACGAACAGCACGCCCAGGGTCATCACCAGATAATCCGCGAGGGTAGATACTACTTTATTCTTCTGTTTCATTTGAGGACTATGTTTACCATCCTCCCGGGAACCACGATGACCTTCACAATGTTCATTCCGCCCACATACTTGGCGGTCTGCTCCATCTCGCGGATGGCAGCTTCCACCTCGGCGGGTGAGGCACTCTTGGACATATCTACCGTGAAACGGGTCTTTCCGTTGAACGCGACCGGATAGGTAACAGTGTCCTCGACGGTAAGTTTCTCGTCATAGACAGGGAAACTGGCACCGGTGACGCTGCTGTCGTGGCCAAGCCTCTCCCAGAGTTCTTCCGCCATATGGGGAGCAAAAGGAGAAAGCAGCACGACCAGGGGCTCGAGCACTTCGCGCGAGCTGCATTTAAGGTCGGTCAGTTCATTCACGGCAATCATGAAAGCACTGATGGTGGTATTGTAGGAGAAGTTTTCTATATCTTCCTGTTCTTTGCCGATGAGCTTGTGGAGGGCCTTCAGTTCCGCGGGGCTTGCCTTGGTGTCGGTCACCAGGAAGTTCTCGCGGTCGTAGAACAGCCTCCAGAACTTGCGCAGGAACCTGTTCACGCCGTCGATGCCCTTGGTATCCCAAGGCTTGCTCTGTTCGACGGGGCCGAGGAACATCTCGTACAGGCGCAGGGTATCGGCGCCGTAGTTCTCGCAGATATCGTCGGGGTTCACCACGTTGTACATGCTCTTACTCATCTTCTCCACGGCCCAGCCGCAGATGTATTCGCCATTCTCGAGCACGAATTCGGCATCGTTGTACTCGGGCCTCCAGGCCTTGAAAGCTTCCAGGTCGAGCTTGTCGTTATGGACTATGTTGATATCCACGTGGATCTCGGTGGTCTCGTACTGGTCCTTGAGGCCGAGGGAGACGAACTTGTTGGTGCCGACTATACGGTAAACGAAGTTCGAACGTCCCTGGATCATGCCCTGGTTCACCAGCTTGCGGAAAGGCTCGTCCTCGCATACATATCCAAGGTCATAGAGGAACTTGTTCCAGAAGCGGGAGTAGATGAGGTGGCCGGTAGCATGCTCTGTACCTCCAACATAGAGATCGACATTGCGCCAGTACTTGTCGGCAGATGCACTCACGAGCTCGTTGTCGTTGTGAGGATCCATGTAGCGGAGGTAATAGGCACTGGACCCTGCGAAACCGGGCATGGTGCAGGTTTCGATGGGATGTCCCTTATATGTCCAGTTCTTGGCGTTGGCGAGCGGGGGTTCCCCTCCCACTGCCTTGAAGGACTTGATTTCGGGCAGCATCAGAGGGAGTTCGCTGTCGGGGATGGGAGTGGCTATGCCATCTTTATAGTAGATGGGGAAAGGCTCTCCCCAATAGCGCTGACGCGAGAAAATGGCATCGCGCAGACGGAAATTGGTCTTGCGCCTGCCGAGGCCGTGAGCCTCAACATAGTCCTTGGCAGCCTCTATGGCCTCTTTGACATCCATTCCGTTCAGGAAGCCGGAATTGATCATCTTTCCTTCCTTTGCGTCGAAGCTCTGCTCGCTTACGTCGGCACCCTCGATAAGAGGGATGATGGGAAGGCCGAACTTCTTGGCGAAAGCATAGTCGCGGCTGTCGTGGGCAGGGACCGCCATGATGGCGCCGGTGCCGTAGCCGGCAAGCACGTACTCGGAAATCCAGATAGGAATCTTTTCGCCGGTGAGGGGATTGATGCCGTACGAACCGGAGAATACGCCGGTGACGGTCTTGGTCTCAGAAATACGTTCGCGCTCGGTCTTTTTCTTGACTTCCTTGATATAGGCCTCGACCGCCTCCTTCTGTTCGGGAGTGGTCAGTTCATCTACCAGATCGCTTTCGGGAGCAAGCACCATGAAGGTTACTCCGAAAACGGTATCCGCACGGGTGGTGAAGATGGTGATGGGCTTGTGGACGTCCCCGCAGACGGTGTCGAACACCATTTCGGTTCCTTCGCTCTTGCCTATCCAGTTACGCTGCATCTCCTTGAGGGAGTCGGTCCAGTCGAGCTTGTCCAGGGAATCCAGCAGACGTCCGGCATAGGCCGATACGCGTAGCTGCCACTGGGTCATCTTCTTCTGCTCCACAGGGAAACCTCCGCGCTCGGAAAGGCCGTCCTTGACCTCGTCGTTGGCAAGCACTGTGCCCAGTCCCTCGCACCAGTTCACGGTCGTTTCGCCCTGATATGCAATGCGATAGCGCATCAGGATGGCAGCTTTCTCCTTCTCGGAAGCGCTCTTCCAGATCTTGGGAGTGATATCATCGTAACCGCTGGTCTCGAACTTGGAGACAAGCTCGGTAATAGGGCGGGCCTTGTCCATCTGGGGGTCGTACCAGCTCTTGAACATCTTCAGGAATGCCCACTGCGTCCACTTGTAATACTCGGGATCGCAGGTACGGAAGGAACGGTCCCAGTCGAAAGAGAAGCCGATGCGGTCCAGCTGCTCACGATAGCGGGCCACATTCTGGGTAGTGGTCTTTTCGGGATGCTGGCCCGTCTGGATGGCATACTGCTCGGCCGGAAGACCGAAAGCATCGTAACCCATTGGGTGAAGCACGTTGAAACCCTTCAGCCTCTTGTAGCGGGCATAGATGTCGCTGGCTATGTAGCCGAGGGGATGACCCACGTGAAGTCCTGCCCCGGAGGGGTAAGGAAACATGTCCAGCACATAAAATTTGGGTCTGGAATCATCCTCCGTAGTCTTGTAGGTCTTTTCTTCAGCCCAACGCTTCTGCCATTTCTTCTCTATAGTCCTGAAATCGTAATCCATTTTCTTTATTTGTTCTTTAACTTGTTCTTTTTCTTTTCCAATACGAAATCCACATATACCGAAAGCGTGCAACGCACCGGTTTTCCGTTCACCATACCCGGCTTCCAGTCGGGAGAGGCCTCGATTACCCTGACGGCTTCTTCGTCCAAGGAAGGATGTATGCCCTTCTTCACCTTGACATTGCACACATGGCCTTTTTCGTCGATGGTGAATTCCACCAGGACCTTGCCCTGTATGCCGTTCTCCTGGGCATATTTAGGATATCTCAGATACACATATACCCAGTTGGCCAGGAAGAAAGAGGGATTCTTCCTGCCGAGGAAAGAAGGTTTGACGTCACAGTCGTCGAATACTACCACGTCCGCAGGGCCGTCCTCCGAAGGCCAGAAGGAAGGTTTTCCGGCGCCGGAAAGGCTGACGCAGAAATTGTAGATATATTCTCCCTGGCGGGTAAGCTCCTCATATTCGAGAGGATCTATTCCGCCGCGATAGGTCTTGCCGGGTTCGGCGGTAGTGAAGAACACTCCGGGAATCTCTTTTCCGTAGAAAGAACGGAAATCCGACTTTGCAGGCTCCCTGCTGGTCAATTCAGGCAGGGCCGGCTGCAAGCTGGAAGATACGCCGGCAATCAGCCTGTTCATATCCGCGTTGGAGCCGGTGTAGGCATAGAAGCCTTTGTTGGGATTGTCGAAATAATCCAGGTTCACGAAGGCATCGATGCGGGAACTCTCTTCGAAAGCACGGTTCAGGAAGTACCAGGAGCCGGAGTTTGCATCCGCAGCTCCCCCGAATGCCGCAAACAGGACCGAACGCTGCAGCAGCACCTTGTTGGTGTTGAGCTTTTCCGCAATGGAAAGGAAGAGAGCTATGGCCGTTGCTGAAGATTCCGACAAGCTGGTACTGATAACTATGTAATTGTCGTGCAGTTGCTTACCGTAACCGGGCAGCCAGGCTATAACATTGTGGCAGGTAAGGGTGTCGCCGTTTTCCTTCTGGATTCCGAAAGAACGGAAATCCGCACTGGCAAGCAAGTCCAGGCCGGAAGAAGACAGGCGCTTGGCCACGAAATCCGCAAGGGCATCTTCGCCCTTCAAGGCGGAAAGGGAATCGGCAGTACTGCGCAGGGCGAGGGCATCATCGCCGACGAAAAGCTCGTCGTATGATTGGGCAGCCGAGATTCCGGCGGAAAGCAGTATGCAGATAGTAAGATAAATAAAACGCTTCATTGCATCAGTCATTTACAAGAATCCATACATCCTTAGGGCAAAACGATTCAGTCTTGACCTTCTGGAGATTATCCCATAAATGTGCCAGAGTGTCGGTTCCGGCAATACCGATGGCGGTAAAACCGTTCCCATAAGGGACTTTCTGCACCGAATATCCGGCGCCCTCTATCTTGGAGGCGAGCCAGGAAGCGTTGGCGGCATTGGAGAACGCCCCAACTACAATGTAATAGCGTTTATCGAGTTTGAGGGAGTTGGCGCGGCGCAGGCTGGAAACCGAAAGGAACATCTCTCCGGATTCCTTGATTTTATCTATCAGGGCCAGGGAATCGGCCTTGGCCTTCTCCACGCGCCTCAGGGAATCCATCCGGGCCTGATGCTCGGCTTCTTCCTTGAGTATGATTTCCCTTTTTGCAGCTATGTCGGCAGAGGTCGGCCGTCCGGCGAGACGGCGGAAGGAATCGCAGCCCTGCAGCAAGGTAACAGCCAGGGCCAGAAGCATTGCAGCGGATATTATACGTCCTTTCGTCATAGCTTACAAATATAAGAAAAACTATCAGTCTTCGGCATCGAATGCCTTTACTATTTTGCTCACCAGGGGATGTCGTACTATGTCCTTGTCGTCGAAGAACACGGTTGACACGCCCTTCAGATTCTTTACCAGTTCTATGCCCCTCAGCAAGCCGGAATCCTCCTTGCGGGGAAGATCGACCTGGGTGGCATCGCCGGTTACTATGAACTTGGCATTGGTACCCATCCTGGTCAGGAACATCTTCAGTTGGCCCATGTTGGTGTTCTGGGCCTCGTCCAGTATGACACAGGCTCCGTCCAGAGTCCTGCCTCGCATATATGCCAGCGGGGCTATCTGGATGGTACCTCCGGCAATGAATTCCTGCAGTTTGCGGGAAGGAATCATATCTCCCAGGGCATCGTAGAGAGGCTGGAGATAGGGATCCAGCTTGTCTTTAAGGTCGCCGGGGAGGAAGCCCAGCCTCTCCCCTGCTTCCACGGCGGGACGGGTGAGGATTATGCGCCGCACTTCCCTGTTCTTTAGGGCACGTACGGCCAGGGCGATGGCTATGTAGGTCTTTCCGGTACCGGCAGGGCCTACGGCGAACAGGAGGTCGTTGTTGAAATAGGCGCGGACCATCTTTTCCTGATTGGCATTGCGTGCGCGGATGGCCTTGCCTTCATTGGTATGGACTATCACAGCATTGCCGTGTTCGGCAAGCACGGACGAGGATGAGCGACCTGCAAACAAGTCCTCGACGTCATAGACGGTGAGGTTGAGCTTATGCTTCCTGACGGCCACGAGCTGGGCGAACTTGGCCACGAAGTCATTAATCTTGTCTTCGTCGCCTTCCACCTCTATCTCGTTTCCCTTGCCGGATACCTCCAGCCCGGGATAATAGGTGCAGAACTCGTTCAGGATCCGGTTTCCGGGTCCGAGGATGCTCACGGGATCAGCCGTGTCAAGTGTGATGGTTTTCTTCATTCTATACCAGTAACAGCTTTAACTCTGTCCAAAGTGGATATCATATTGTCGTAATCCGACTTGTCAATCCAATCGTCGCGTTTTCCTATCTGCTCCTCCACTACCACTGTGCGGAAGCCTTCCGTTTTCTTTCCCGGAAGAGTGCACCACAGGAAATGCAGTTCCGGTTCCAGCAGCTCCTTCATCCCGCTCTCCTTGCAGAAGACGAATTTCAGCACTGCAGCCAGTTCCAGGCGGGTATTCACGGCACTCATGTTGGAGACCGCATTCCCCAGCGAATAGATTACGGGCACTCCGGCGATGTGGGTTGTATCCTGCACCACGTGGGGATGGGCTCCCACAATCGCATCAGCTCCCTGCTCCACCAGCCACCTGGCCCATTCATCCTGCCTGGCATTGTGCTTCAGCCGGTATTCTTCCCCCCAATGAGGCAGCACCAGCACGAAATCGGCCATTCTCCTGGCCCTCTCCATCTGCCGGGCTATCTCGTCCTTCTCCATACGGCTTACCTTGGGATATTCTTCGCCGGCGCCAAGGTTGGTGCCGTAGGTAAAGTTCACCAAGGCGAACCTGAGGCCTTTCACGCTGAGTATCAGAGGGTTGTTCCTGTGATACTGCGCTTCGTCGAGGCCGCTGCCGCTGAAACAATCATACTGTTTCAAGGTCCTTTCAAGCCCCCTGGAACCCTTATCGAGAATGTGGTTGTTGGCTGTCAGCAGCACATCCACGCCAGCATCCAGGATGCTGTTCCGGTAAGTATCAGGAGCGCTAAATGCGGGGTACCCGGTATAGGGTGGCCCCGCAAGTGTAAATTCAGCGTTGGCTATAGCCAAGTCCGCATCCGAAAGGAGCGGTTTCAAATCCTCCAGAAAAAGGGAGTGGTCGAACTGCAGCTGCTTCGTGTGCATCATCACGTCTCCGATGATGCATATACTCACGGTATCGGCAGCTGCCGGGCCCGCACTTCATTTGCTGGAAGCGACTATAGCGTCGAACTTATCGTATTTCTCCTTGTATTCAGGATCCGTGCGGAAACGGAAGCAGGCATTCTTGATGTACTCTGCGACGGTAACCTTGATTTCGTTGTCCTTAGTTATGTCGTAAGCCTTCTCGAAAGCGACGATGGAGGCCTTCAGGGTCTTGTCGTACTCTTCCACGAGGGCGGCGTACTTGGCATCGTCCATCTCGATGGAAGCCTTCTCCTGGATTTCCACTGCATGATTGTAAAGATAAATACCCTTACCGATCTCGCCATACTCGTAGTTGGGGTCGATTTCTGCGCAATGGTCGTATGCTGCAAAAGCCTCGTCCACCTGAGGAGGATCCATCTTGAGGCGGATATTACCCTCTACATACCAGAGAGATGCATTGTTGGGCTCATTGGTCTTGGCAACGTCGAGGAGCTCGAAGAGGCGGTCGGTGCTGCCACCGGAAGTGGTGTAGTAGTTGATGAGTCCGATAAGGATGCTCTGGCTCTTAGGATAGTTCACGAAACCATCCTCGAGATACTTGACGGAAAGCTCTTTGTCGCCTTCTTTCTCTGCGATGGTGGAGAGACGGGCATAAACGTCGCCGTCCTCACCATAGTAATTGTGCTCCAGGCACTTGGTGAAGAAGGTCTTTGCCCTGGCAATGTCGGCAGCAATCCATGCGGTGAGACCTGCGTTGTAAACGGCATTGGTATCCATCTTGGCATAAGGCTCAATGAGGGAAGTCTCATATGCGGCCTCGAAGCACTTCGAGGACTTGGCATAATCCTGAAGGGAATATGCGCTGACAGCATCGGAAGAGAACTTGTCATGGACAGAGATGAGGCCGTCCACGATATCCTTGGTCTTCTTGGCCTTGGTGTCAAGCTCGTAAGCCTTCTGGTATGCCTTCACGGCCTCGCAGAGAGGATTCTCCACTGCAGGCTTGGTAGTATTGATGAAAGAGAGCTTGCCTCCGAGGAAGTAATAATCAGCTGTCTCATAATGCTGGACTGTCATGGCGTTGCCCTGGATCTGCACTTCTTCGGTGCTGAGAGGTTTCACGCCGGACATCAGGAGGGCGAGTTCAGACTCTGCCGCTCCGATATATCCTATACCCTGTACTGCATTGTATGCATCGATATAAGTCTGGCCAAGTTTGATCCATACGGCCGGATTCACAGCCTTCTTTTCGTTTTGGGTAACGGCCTTGGCGGCAGCCACCTTCTTTGCAGCAGCCTCAGCATCTTTGATCTGCTGGGCATTGGCTATCTGGACAGAAGCCAGGATTGCAAGCGCGAAAATAATCTTTTTCATATTATTCAAAGTTAGTTGTTATTCGTTTTCTTGTGTTACTTCTGCACTTTCCGTGCCATCTGCTTCCACAGCCTCCTCGTCCTCGCTCTTGGAAACCACGGAAACGGCCGATATTGCATCTCCTTCACGGAGGCTGATAAGCCTTACTCCCTGGGTGGCCCTGCTCAGCACGCTGATGCCGGAAACAGCCATCCTGATGGTAAGTCCGGAACGGTTGATGATCATAAGGTCGTCATTCTCGGTCACGTTCTTGATGGCTACCACATTACCGGTCTTGTCGGTGATGTTCAAGGTCTTTACGCCCTTGCTGCCACGGTGGGTAGAACGGTATTCCTCAGGATCCGAGCGCTTTCCGTAACCATTTTCGCTGACCACGAGCACGGTGTGATCCGCAGCGTCTTCCGCATTCGGATCGTAGGTAATCACGCCTATTACCTCGTCGTCATCATCTATATCGATGCCTCGCACGCCCGAAGCGCTGCGTCCGAGTACGCGGACCTCATCCTCTTCGAAGCGTACGCAACGTCCGTTCTTGGCGGCCATCATTATCTGCTCATTTCCGTTGGTAAGCACTGCATCGAGCAATTCGTCACCCTCGCGGATGGTAAGGGCGATGATACCCTTGTTGCGGCTGCGTTTGTTGGAATAATCCTCCAGGCTGGTCTTCTTGATGATACCCTTCTTGGTGACGAGGGTCACGAAGTGGCTCTGCACGTACTCGCTGTCCTCGATGCGGGCGGCATTGAGATAAGTGCGGATGCTATCGTCGGAATCGATGGCAAGCAGGTTCTGCACGGCTCGGCCCTTGGAAGAACGTACTCCTTCGGGAAGCTCATAGACCTTGAGCCTGTAGCACATACCCTTCTGGGTGAAGAAGAGCATGGTGGAGTGCATGTTGGCGACGTAGATATGTTCGATGAAGTCCTCGTCGCGGGTGGCACCGCCCTTCTTGCCGACGCCGCCCCTTGCCTGGGTACGGAATTCGGTAAGAGCAGTACGTTTGATATATCCGAGATGGGAGATGGTGATTACCACGTCCTCGTCGGCATAGAAATCTTCGGGATTGAACTCGTCCGCACTCATGGTGATCTCGCTGCGGCGGGCATCGCCATACTTGGCCTTCATCTCGGCGCACTCGTCCTTGACTATCTGCAACTGGAGAGCGTCGCTGCCGAGGATCTCGATGCAGCGGGCGATGAACTTCTCGAGTTCGTCGTACTCTGCCTGCAGTTTCTCGCGCTCGAGTCCGGTGAGCTGGCGGAGACGCATTTCCACGATTGCCTGTGCCTGAGCCTCGGTAAAGCCGAACTTGCTCATCAAGCCTTCGCGGGCCTCGTCAACGCTCTTGGAGGCGCGGATGTGGGCGATGATCTCGTCGATGATGTCGATGGCCTTCAGCAGACCTTCGAGGATGTGGGCACGCTTCTGGGCCTTGTCGAGATCGAACTTGGTGCGGCGCACCACCACCTCGTGACGGAAATCGACGAAGTTGGCAATGATCTCCTTGAGGGAAAGGGTGCGGGGACGGCCCTTCACCAGAGCTACGTTGTTGATGGCGAAGCTGGACTGGAGAGGGGTATATTTGAAGAGGGTGTTCAGCACCACGCTGGTGTTGGCCCCCTGCTTTACGCGGAAGATGACGCGAACGCCCTCGCGGGAAGTCTCGTCGTTCATATAGGTGATGCCCTCGATCTTCTTGTCCTCGACCATGGAGGCAATACGCTCGAGCATCTCCTTCTTGTTGACCATATAGGGGATCTCGGTAACGACTATGGTCTCCTGACCGCGGTCGTTGACCTCGATATCCGTCTTGGCGCGGATTACCACGCGGCCACGGCCGGTGGTGTAGGCGTCGATGATTCCCTGACGGCCCATAATGAGGCCACCGGTCGGGAAGTCAGGACCCTTGATGTGCTCCATCAGGCCCTCGACGTCGATGTCGGGATTGTCGATGTAGGCGCAGATTGCATCGCAGCACTCGCCGAGGTTATGGGGAGCCATATTGGTGGCCATACCCACGGCAATACCGGAAGATCCGTTCAGAAGGAGCAGAGGAAGCTTAGTAGGAAGCACGGTAGGCTCTTCGATGGAGTCATCGAAGTTGAGAGCCATATCGACCGTATTCTTCTCGATGTCGGAGAGCACATCCTCGGCCTTCTTTTCCAACTTTGCCTCAGTATATCGCATAGCAGCGACGGGGTCACCGTCCATGCTACCGAAGTTTCCCTGGCCATATACCAGCGGATAACGCTGATTCCAATTCTGGGCGAGACGCGCCATAGCGTCGTAAACGGAACTGTCCCCGTGCGGATGGAACTTACCGAGAACTTCACCCACGATACGGGCGGATTTCTTGGTTTGCCCACCGTAAGACAGGCCCAGCCCGTCCATTCCGAAGAGAACCCTGCGCTGAACCGGTTTCAGACCGTCACGCACGTCCGGGAGAGCACGCGAAACGATAACCGACATCGAGTAGTCGATGTATGCGCTACGCATCTCATGATCAATCTCCACAGGCTCGATGTAACCGTGATTCACTTCGTTGAAATTTCCCTCACTGTCCATATTTTCTTTCTTAATTTTTACGCTTATTCATAAACACGCAAATTTAACAAAAATATTCGATTAAATTGTTATTTTTGCAATCAATAATACCTACTGAAAATGAAGATTTCCGAAGAATTTGACGCCATCGTCGGATTTGCCCGTGAAGAAGCAATGAGAACCGGCAGCTATAGCATAGAAGCCGACCATCTTTTCCTCGGAATCCTGCGTCACGGCAGCAATGCGGCAGTGGAAGCCCTCAAGGCCCGCGGCATCGATGCAGCCGAATGCAAGGCGGAAATCGACTCCCAGATTTTCCACGAACACAGCATCCCCTACTCCAACGAAGACGACATCCGTCTCGGCCGCGAAGGCAGCAATACGGTCAGCCTGGCGATCGCAGATGCAATTGCCGAAGGAGCCGGAGAAGCAGGGGCCATCAACCTGATGAAGGCCGTGTGCAAGCAGGAAAGCAGCAGGAGCAGCGAGTATCTGCGCAAGCACGGTCTGTGCAGCAGGGATTTTGGCAAGGCCACGGGAGATAAACAGAAGGTAAATATGGAAACCGGCATGAAAGAGATGGCAATACTGTTGTCCACCTTCAATAGCAATTCTAACAAAAATATCGTAAGCTGATGAGAAAGACAATTTTAAGCCTGACTGCGCTTTGTTTCGCACTGCTAGCCTTCTCACAGAGGGTTCCCTTCAATCTCAGTCCGTCCGGCGAATACATGTTCGCCCAGAGGGATACCTGCCAGCTGTTCATGTCCGTTTATGATCCTACTCCCGAAAGCGAGACCAGCATAGAGGGCAGACAGAAACCTACCATACTATTTGCTTTCGGCGGTGGCTTCATCTCCGGAAGCCGCAATTCAAGAGAATACCTCTATTGGTTCCGCCGCCTATGCGACAACGGATACCGAGTCATTACTATGGACTACCGCCTCGGCCTTAAAGGCAAGGGCAACATCGGCATCACCCAGGTCGGTGCCATCTACGATGCCATCGAAGTCGGCGTGGAAGATATGTACGCCGCCACGGCTTACATCATAGACAATGCAGAGGCCCTGGGCGTGGACCCTGCGAACATAGTCATCAGCGGTTCTTCCGCAGGTGCAATCATCTCCCTTCAGGCAGAGTGGCATCTGTGCAACAGGAGCGGACACGCCGCAATGCTCCCCAAGGACTTCCGCTATGCCGGAGTCATGTCCTTCTCCGGAGCCATACTCTCCCGTAACGGAAAGATACGTTTCGAGCGCGAACCGGCCCCCGTGCTCTTCTTCCACGGCACTACGGACAAGATTGTCACCTACAACAAGATCGCTCTGTTAAAGAACCGTTTCGAGGGCTCAGGATCGCTTTCCAAGACCTTTGCGAAAGAAGGATACAACTACAACATCTTCCGCTACCAGGGCAACAATCACGAGATTGCGGCATCCTTCATGAAGAACGTCCCCGAGCAGCTGCGCTTCCTGGAAGAGAACGTGATGCGCGCAAAGAAAAGGATCGTCGACGCAACGGTCAGCGATCCTGATATCAAGGTCTGGCAGGCTAATTCTACCAAGGACGTTTACAAGAACAACTAGGCGGTAAGTTTCTCCATTACCATCTTCACGAGGTCGTTCACACGCGACTTGTAGTCGGTGTTGGCATCCTTCAGATAACGGTGTGCGATAGCGCAGCACACGGTGATGGCATCGTGTCCGAGTTTGCGGGCCATGCCGGCGAGGGCGGAGCCTTCCATCTCGAAATTGGTAATCTTATAGCCTTTGTATTCGAACTTCTCGAAATCCTCGAGCATGTCGGGCATGGCAAGGCCCTGGCGCACGACGCGTCCCTGAGGGCCGTAGAAACCGGATGCGGAGATGGTCATACCCTTTACGGTGCTATCCTTGAACAGCTCGATAAGGCGCTCCGAACCACGCACGAAATACGGGTCGGGCAGATGCTTGTTCCACTTGACAGCCTTCTTGAATTCTTCCTCGAAGTCCAGCAGGGCTATATCGTCGCGGCCTTCGTACCAGTTCATAAGGCCGTCGCAGCCGACGGAGATATGGCTGAGGATGAAAGATCCGAGAGGAATCTCGGGCTGGATGGCGCCGCAGGTACCGATACGCACGATGGTAAGGGTCCTGTGCTCGGGCTTGACCTCGCGGGTCTTGAAATCGATGTTTGCAAGGGCGTCGAGTTCGGTCATCACTATGTCGATGTTGTCGCAGCCGATGCCATGGGAAAGGGCCGTGATGCGCTTTCCGTTATAAATACCGGTAGCGAAAGCGAATTCGCGGGACTGCCCCTTCACCTCAATCTTCTCGAAGAGAGGTTCGAACATTTTTACGCGTCCGGGATCTCCGAACACCACTACGATGTCGGCAAGATCCTCAGGCCTCATGTGAATGTGGAATGCCGAGCCGTCGGCATTGATGATGAGTTCTGATTCAGGTATTCTCATGTTGAAGCTTTTTTATTTACGTTTGGATGCGCGGAGACGCGATGCGCTGCGCACCAGGAATTCATCCCGCAGTATGGCCCTTGCTGCCAGGAAATCGAGGATGGCGGCCACTATGGGGAATACGTCCGTAATGCGGAGGCTCGCGGGAGTCTCGGCATTGAAGAAGGAGAGTACCAGCCATATCTGGAGGCCCAGCAAGATCAATGCTGCAAGATTGGAAAGACGCATCTGCAGGGTACGGGACTTAAGCGCCACTATGGCGATCAGCTGAGCTGCGAGGGCAATGCTGAAAAGCACTATGAAAGCCGTACCGTACGGATGGAAATACATTGCGACGAGAAGACCCGACGCAATCAGAAGATAAAGTGTCTGTATTCTTTGCCACATAGGCAGTTATCTTGAATTGAACCTGGAAAGTACCGCCGCCTCGTAGGTCTTGGACACAGGCACGGCCCCGATGCTCTCCACTCCGAGGTCCAGTTGATAGCCGTCCTTCTCCTTGCTGAGCACCTGTACTTTCGAGATGTTGATTATATATTTCCGATGGCAGCGCACCAGGTCGCTTTCCGTAAAGCTTTCCTCCACGGTCTTCAGGCGGCAACGCAGCATATACTGCTTCACGCTGCCGGTGTAGTCCTGATACCAGACCTTGATGTAGTTGTCGTCGGATTCTATGTAGTAGATATTCCTCAGGCGGACGCTGAGTTTCATGGTTCCCTCGTTGTCGGCCATGGTAATGACCTTTTCGTCGGGGGCCGAAGGAGTCTGGTCGCTGACCACCGTGCCCATGTTCATAAGGCGGACGGTCTGGCTGCGCTTCTGCCACCTGAACAGCAGCACCACCACGCAAACGGCCAGGATAACTATGGATGCTCCCAGCAGATCGGCCGCTATCAGGGCTTCGGGATTGGTCCTGAGGGAGATGAGGGCGCTGCGCCCCGAGGGATGGAAGACCAGGGCGAAACCTGCCAGCAACGCGACGAACGCGGCCACAATGGCCACGACAATCTCAGGCAGATATGGCGTCTGGTTGTTCTTCATCAGTCTCCGGCTTCTTTAAGACGCTCGGCATTCTCGGCCACCTGGAGGGCATCGATGCACTCCCTGATATCGCCATCCATGAATACCGGCAGATTGTACATGCTCCAGCCGATACGATGGTCCGTCACGCGGCCCTGAGGGTAGTTGTAGGTGCGGATCTTCGCGGAACGGTCCCCGGTAGATACCATGGTCTTACGCTTGGCGGCAATACCGTCGAGGTATTTCTGATGCTCCATATTGTAGAGTCGCGTACGGAGTTCCTCCATTGCGCGTTCCGCATTCTTGATCTGGGAACGCTCCTCCTGGCACTGGACCACGATTCCGGAAGGGATGTGGGTAAGGCGCACGGCGGAATAGGTGGTATTGACTCCCTGACCACCGGGGCCGGAGGCGCAGAAAAGGTCCTTGCGGATGTCCGCAGGGTTGATTTCGATATCGAATTCGTCGGCTTCGGGGAAAACTGCCACGGATGCGGCAGATGTCTGGATACGGCCCTGGGTCTCGGTCTGAGGCACGCGCTGGACGCGGTGCACGCCGGATTCATATTTCATGATGCCGTAAACTCCGTCATTTCCGGAAAGCTTGAAAACAATCTGCTTGTAACCGCCGGAAGTGCCGGGGGCCTGGTCGGATATCTCCAGCTTCCATCCCATGTTCTCGGCAAAGTGCTGATACATACGGAAAAGGTCCCCTGCGAAGATTGCAGCCTCGTCACCGCCGGTACCGCCACGGATTTCCACCATGGCATTCTTGCTGTCGTCGGGATCGGCGGGGATGAGCAGGAGCTTGATGTTCTGCTCGATTTCCGGGATGGAATTCTCTATCTCGGAAATCTCCTCGCGGGCCATCTCCTTAAGCTCGGGATCGCTCTCGTTCATGAAAACGTCCTTGGCCGAAGCCAGATTATCCAGTTTCTTCTTATAGTCGAGTCCGGCCTTGATGATGGGCTCGAGTTCCTTGTAGTCTTTGTTGAGCTGGACGTACTTCTTCATATCCGACATCACGTCGGGACTGGAAAGCTGCTCCTGAAGCGAAGCGAACTTGTCCTGCAGCGAAAGTACCTTTTCCAGTAGTTTGGTATCTGCCATATTGTATTATTCTCCTATCTTCTTGATGTAGCAGCGACGCCTCATGAAAGGCTCGTGCTCGTAGCTGTTCCAGATATTCACGGCGCTGTTGCTCTCTATCTGGGGGTTGGAAATAGCCCAGCGCATGCCCACTCGTATGGCCTTGTCTGCCATCT
This sequence comes from Bacteroidales bacterium, assembly GCA_024692185.1. Taxonomy (GTDB): domain Bacteria; phylum Bacteroidota; class Bacteroidia; order Bacteroidales; family UBA932; genus Cryptobacteroides. Next base: position 40,892 of record JAILMV010000028.1, read on the forward strand.
CCTTGTAGTACACTGCGGACACTCCCCTGTTCTGCCACTCCGGAACCGCACCGTTGATCATAAGGTCGGTGGTTTCGAAGTTGTGCATAGCCCTGAGCAGATGGAACCAGCCGAAGGGGAAGAGTTTGCCCTTGGCTTTCTGCAGAGCCTTGGATATCGTAGGGAAGGAAATGCCGAAGGCCACTATCTCGTCGTTCTCGTCCAGCAGCAGGCAGCTTGCCTTGTCGCTGATGTAAGGCATGGAATCCTTGGCTTCCTGCTCGATTTCCGCGTCGGTGAAGGGGATGAAGTTATAGACGGTCTCCGAGAAACTGTCGCTGTAGAGGCGGAAGAACTTGTGCACCATTTCGGGGTTCTTCTTAAGCTTGTCCAGGCTTCCGAAATGGAGTTTGTACCTGTCTTCCACTATCTTGGCAACGCGGCGGGCCTTTTCGGGAACACCGTGGTTGGCTACCATGCGGTACTGCAGCCAGTCGCACTCCTTCTCGAAGCCCAGCTGCTCCATGAAATCATTGTAATACGGGTAGTTGTAAAGGCAGTTGAAAGGAGGGATGTTTTCGTATCCTTCCACCAGCATGCCCTGCTTACCCAAGGTATTGTAGTAGAGGGGTCCGTGAATGGTGTCCATTCCGTGGGACTTGGCCCAGGCTTCCGCGGTTTCCACGAGGATGCGGGCCACCTTTATGTCCTTGATAGTGTCGAACCAGCCGAAACGCACGCATTTCTTGTTGTAGCGCTCGTTGTATCTGGGGTTTATCATTGCGCAGATACGGCCCACAACCTTACTGCCATCGACGACCATCCACATTTTGTGGATACAATATTCCAGGGCGGCATCCTTGGTGAGGTTGCGGACCTCGCTGGTATGCAGCGCCGGAACATACTGGGGGCAACCCTTGTAAAGGTTGTCCGGGAAACGCACGAAACGGATGATGTCTTTTGCGTCGTTTACTTCTATAACTCTGTATTCTGACATAGCCTACAAATATAACTCTTTTTTATTTTATGGAATGCCAGTGAGGGCCGAAGCGCTCGAAGGCGGCGCGGTCCAGAGCCTCGCGATCATCCGGATGAGCAATGCTTATCATAAGTTTGGCGCGTTCCTGGAGAGATTTGCCATAAAGGTCAACTGCACCGTATTCAGTCACTATCCAATGCGCATCGGCACGGGGAGTAACGACGCCTGCTCCGGGATTGAGCTGGGCCACTATCTTGTTCTTTCCCTTGTTGGTACGGGAAGCGAATGCGGTGATGCTTTTACCTCCCTCGCTCATTGAGGCGCCACGCACGAATTCCACCTGGCCGCCGGTGCCGGAGAAGATGCGGGTGCCGATGCTATCGGCGCTGATCTGCCCGGTAATATCCACCTCGGTAGCGGAATTGATGGCCTTCATATGAGGATTCTGGCGGATGACGAAGGGATCGTTCACATATTTGATGTCCCTCATCAGCACGTCGGGATTATGGTCGATGAAAGAATATACGTCATTGCTTCCGAGCAGGAAGGAAGCGACTATCTTACCCTTGTCGATCGCCTTGCAGGAACCGTTGATGACGCCCTTCTTGATAAGGCGGAGCAAGCCGTCGGCAAACATTTCAGTGTGCAGGCCGAGGTTCTTGTGGTCCACCAGCTGGGCGGCCAGGGCGTTCGGCAGGGCTCCGATTCCCATCTGGATGCAGTCCCCGTCTTCCACGAGCGCAGCGCAGTTCTTGCCTATCAGCACCTCGGTAGGAGTGGGTTCGGCGAAGGCGGCTGTAACCAGCGGAGTATCGTCCCGGACCAGATAATCGAACTGGTCCACGCTGAGAAGATCGCCATAAGCAAAAGGCACGTTGGGATTGACCACGCCGATTACCAGCTCGGCGCTCTCCACAGCTGCGACCGAGCAGTCCACGGAAGTTCCGAGAGATACCCTCCCCTGCTCATCCGGCAGGGAAACCTGCACCAGGGCGGCTCCCAGCTTGATGTGGCCCTCGCGATAGAGTTTCTGGCTCTCGCCGAGATGTACGGGAAGATAGTCCGCATAGCCGGCATTCACGTTCGCACGCACATTGGGGCCCAGGAAAAATCCCTGATCGAAGAAGATGCCCTCGTAACGCGGCTCACTGTAGGGAGCAGGCCCTTCAGTGTGGAAATGATGGAAGTGCAAATCCCTCACATCACCCGCATCGGCCCTGCGGCAGAGTGCGCTGATAAGGCAGTGCGGAACGCTGGCCACGCTGCTCAGATGTATGTGGCTGCCGGAAGGAATGTGGCTTACGGCCTCGTCTGCGGAGACGTATTTAATTGCTTTCATTGCTTATAATTCTTACTTTTGCATTTAATCTACAAATTTAAAAAATATTCTGATGCATACAAAGGAAGAGAAACTTGCGGTCTTC
>JAILMV010000062.1 GCA_024692185.1 Bacteroidales bacterium
GTTTCAACGCGAACGGCGGAGGCCGGTCCGGAGGACAAAGGCCGTGAGCCGCGGGGTACATTAGGGGCAGCGCCCCTAATAAAATGGAGCTTGCGCCCACAAAAAAACAGAGGATCAATCGGTCCTCTGTTTTCTTGTGGGCGCAGACGGATTCGAACCGCCGACCCCCTGCTTGTAAGGCAGGTGCTCTAAACCAGCTGAGCTATGCGCCCCTTAAAAGCGGGTGCAAAGATAAGTTAAAATTCCGAACTGTCAAAATCCCTTAAGGCAAAAATTTCAGGCTTTTGCCCTAATCTTGCGGAATCGCAGTTTGATTACGCCCCAGAATGCCTCGCCGAAGATGCCGCCGGACATTTTGGAGGTGCCTTCCTTGCGGTTGACGAAGATAACAGGCACTTCCGCAAGCTTGAAACCAAGCTTCACGGCCGAGTACTTCATCTCTATCTGGAAGCCATAACCCTTCATCTGCACTGCATCCAGGTCCAGGGTTTCCAGCACTTTCCTGCTGTAACACACGAAACCTGCAGTGCTGTCGAAGATCTTTACACCAAGGGTAGTGCGTACGAAAATGGAGGCGCAGTACGACATCAGGATACGGCCCAGGGGCCAGTTGACCACGCTCACGCCGTCGCAGTAGCGGGACCCCACGGAGAAATCCGCCCCGGCCTCGCAGGCTTGGTAGAGCCTGGCGAGGTCGGCCGGATCGTGCGAGAAGTCTGCGTCCATTTCAAATACATAGTCGTAATCCCTTTCAAGAGCCCATTTGAATCCGGTAATGTATGCAGTTCCCAGTCCGAGCTTGCCCCTGCGTTCTATCAGGAAGAGCCGGTCCGGGAATTCGGGCATCAGATTCTTGACCACGGTCGCAGTCCTGTCGGGCGAACCGTCGTCAATTACCAGGATGTGGAAATCACCTTCGAGATCGAATACGGCACGGATTATCTTGGCAACGTTCTCGATCTCGTTGTAGGTAGGGATTATGACTAGTTTACGCTTCATCTATTTCTTCTTGAACAAGCCTCCCAGAATGTTTGTTGCTGCGCCAAGGATCGAGGCTCCGCCGCTTTTGCCGCCGGTAAGGGAAGCGAGGATGTCGTTGATGTCCACATCTCCGTCACCGTCCTGGTCCTTGATGAAATTGGACAGCTTTCCTATAATTCCGGGAATCAGGGAGCTAAGTGAATTCCCGAGGGTGCCGCCCAAGGATAGCTTGCTGACTACGTCGTTCTTGAAAAGCTTGCCTGCAAGTGCCGTGACCGGGCTGGAAGCTGCGTCGCTCTTGCCGGTAAGAAGGCTCTTGATAGTGTCGATGCCGCCTGCTTTGGTGGCAGTCTGGGTAAGGCTTCCGAGAATGGAATTGGAGAGCCCACCAAGGACCTGATCCTTGATGTTCGAGGGAATTTCAATGCCGCCGGCAGCTGATTTTACCTGCTGCATTATCAAATCACTGATAGATGCCATAGTCTTTAGCTTGAATTTACAAATATACAAAAATAATGCTTGAATTTCGTTCGTTAGAACACCAGCAGATATAGGGCTGCTGCAAGTGCTGCGCCTACCATAGGGCCAGCGACAGGAACCCAGGAGTAGCCCCAGCCGCTGTCGCGTTTACCTTCGATCGGGAGCACTGCGTGGGCGAGTCGGGGACTGAGGTCACGGGCGGGATTCATTGCATATCCGGTGGTTCCTCCGAGGGACATACCTATGGACATGATGACGCAGGTGACGGGCCAGGATCCGATGGCGCCGGTGCTGGCGGCCGCTCCGCCGATGGCGAAGGCGTTACCCTGGGTGCCGAGGGCCAGGATAATGAATACCAGCAGCCAGGTGGCCACTACCTCGCACCAGAAGTTGCGGGGCTTGTTCTCGATGGCCGGCATGGTGCAGAAGGTGCCGAGCATGGTGTCGGGCTGGTCTGCAGTAGCCTTATAGTGATCCTTGTAGAAGGACCAGACCAGGCAGGCTCCGAAGAAACCGCCCAGCATCTGGGCAACTATGTAACCGCATACGGAGGCCCAGGGGAAGGTTCCTGCTATTGCGAGGCCCAGGGTAACTGCGGGGTTCAGATGCGCTCCGGAAACCGGTCCGGCAATTAGCACGCCGAGCATGACTGCCAGGCCCCATCCCAGGGCTATCACTACCCATCCTGCGCCTTTGGCCTTGGATTTATTCAGAGATGTGGCTGCACAGACTCCGTCACCGAGCAGCACCAGAACTAGGGTGCCTATGAATTCGAATACGTACTGTATCATGATTTTATTTGTTGATAGTCCTTGAAATAGCATCTGCCCAGCCTGCCTTGTAGCCGGAAACATCCTTTCCGGAAGGGGAGAAGGCCTTGTCCACCTGCCACTGGCGGCGGATTTCGTCGGCGGAAGCCCAATATCCTACGGCCAGGCCTGCCAGGTAGGCTGCGCCCATGGCCGTGGTTTCGGTGACCTTCGGACGGATTACCGATGCGCCGAGCACATCTGCCTGGAACTGCATCAGCAGGTTGTTGCGGGAAGCTCCGCCGTCCACTTTGAGTTCGGATAGCTTGACTCCGGCATCCTTCTCCATGGCGGAAACTATGTCCATGGTCTGGAATGCGATGCCTTCCAGGGCGGCACGGGCGATGTGGGCGGCAGTGGCTCCGCGGGTGAGTCCGCAGATGGTTCCGCGGGCATCCTGGTCCCAGTAGGGGGCTCCCATTCCGGTGAGGGCAGGCACGAAGTAAACTCCGCCGTTATCCTTTACCGAAGATGCCAGGGCCTCGATTTCGGAGGAACTGCGGATGATTCCCAGGCCGTCCCTCAGCCACTGGACTACCGAACCACCTACGAAGATGGAACCCTCGAGGGCGTAGTTCACGCTGTCCCCGATCTTCCACGCTATTGTGGTGAGCAGCTTGTTCTTGGAGAGTATGGGCTTGCTGCCGGTATTCATCAGAAGGAAGCAGCCGGTGCCATAGGTGTTCTTGACCGAACCGGGAGTCGTGCACATCTGCCCGAATAGGGCGGCCTGCTGGTCCCCGGCTATGCCTGCGATGGGCACTTCGTGGGCGAAGATGGTGGTCTTGGTGTGACCGTAGATTTCGGAAGATGATTTCACCTCCGGAAGCATGGATGCGGGGATGCCGAGGAGATCGAGCATCTCTGCGTCCCACTGCAGGGTGTTGATGTTGAAGAGCATGGTCCTGGAGGCGTTGGTGACGTCCGTGATATGCACCTCGCCCTTGGTGAGCTGCCATACCAGCCAGCTGTCCACCGTGCCGAAGCGGAGTTTCCCCGCCTCTGCGCGCTCGCGTGCGCCGGGTACGTTGTCCAGTATCCATTTGATCTTGGTCCCGGAGAAGTAGGCGTCGATAATGAGGCCGGTCTTCTCGCGTATCTTTTCCGTAAGGCCCTGGGCCTTGAGACTGTCGCAGTAGGCGGCCGTACGGCGGTCCTGCCATACTATGGCGTTATGCACGGGCTTGCCAGTCTCTGCATCCCAGACTATTGTGGTTTCCCTCTGGTTGGTGATGCCTATGGCAGCGATGTTCTTGCCGTTGATGCCTATCTTGGAGATAGCCTCGGCGATGACCGCGGCCTCGGAGGACCAGATTTCCATCGGGTCGTGTTCTACCCAGCCCGGTTTAGGGAAGTGCTGGGTGAATTCCATTTGAGCGGTTGAACAGACGTTTCCGTCATGGTCGAATACAATTGCGCGGGAGGAGCTGGTGCCCTGGTCCAACGCAAGGATATATTGGTTCATTTTAGAGTGTTTTAGTTATCTTTGCATAAAGATAAAGATTTTTATGGAAAGAGTGAAGATTTTCCGTCCTTCTTCGTTCGCTACGGCCGAAATCCGGCGCATTGCCGCAGAGGCGGACAGCGATTATACCATCATCTATACACGCCCTACGGAGCTGCGTTTCGTCAATTTCGGACTCGAGCGACTGGTCCGGGTCGCCGACGACACCGCGGCCGCAATGATCTATTCCGACCATTTCGACGGGGACTCTCCTGCGCCGGTCATCGACTATCAGGCAGGTTCGCTGAGGGATGACTTCGATTTCGGGGGAGTGCAGATGTATCGTACTTCAGTGCTGAAGGAGGCGGTGGAGGGGATGGACGCGGAATATGACTTCGCAGGGCTCTACGACCTCCGTCTGAGGGCTTCGCGGCTCGGAACCATCTTCCATCTGAACGAGTTCCTCTACTACGAACTGGACGAAGACAAGAGGGATTCGGGAGAGAAGATCTTCGATTATGTGAACCCCCGCAACCGAGCGGTCCAGATAGAGATGGAAAAGGCCTGCACGGCCCATCTTAAGGCCGTAGGAGCCTATCTTGAGCCGGTATTCAAGGATGTGGACCTGAGCGCCGGGGACTTCGCTTACGAGGCCTCCGTGGTCATCCCCTGCAAGAACAGGGTCCGCACCATAGGGGATGCCATCCGAAGCGCTCTCTCCCAGAAGACGGATTTCAAGTATAATGTCATTGTTGTGGATGACAATTCCACCGATGGCACTGTGGAAGTGATAAAGTCTTTTCTGGATGACCCCAAGCTTATCTACATAGCCCAGGACAAGAGCTACCATGCAATCGGTGGGAACTGGAACTCTGCCCTGCATCATCCTTCTTGCGGAAGATTCGCCCTGCAGCTGGATTCCGACGATCTATACAGCGACGAGAATACCGTTCAGAAGTTCGTGGATGCCTTCCGTGAGCAGAACTGCGCAATGGTGGTAGGGACCTACAGGATTACCGATTTCGAGCTGAACACCATTCCTCCGGGGGTGATAGACCATAAGGAATGGACGCCGGAGAACGGCCGCAACAATGCCCTACGCATCAACGGGCTGGGTGCTCCCCGCGGATTCTATACTCCTCTGCTTCGCGAACTGAACTTCCCAACGACCAAGTATGGGGAGGATTATGCCGTGGGGCTGCGCGTGAGCCGCGAATACAGGATAGGACGCATCTATGACGTGATGTACAATTGCCGCCGCTGGGAGGACAATTCCGACCACGGTCTTTCCATAGAAAAAACGAACTCCAACAACTTCTATAAAGACCGGCTCCGGACCATAGAACTCAGTGCCCGTATAGCTGCCAATTCTGTAAATCAATCAGGCATATAGCCCTGATGAGCATTTTTCTGCGAAGAAGGGCTATTTGCCTGATTTTTGGAAAATGTATTATATTTGCAGACGATTACTACCGGGGATGTTTTGGTTTTGACAGCATTGATCTTGGTAGGTAAGCACGCCGGGCTTTCGGAGGCTGGCCCGTTAATCTCAACCGACAAAAATTTAGCTGGCAACAGCAATTATGCACTCGCTGCCTAATTCGCCAAGCGGATTAGCTTAATCGGGGCGCCAAGGTTGCGTCACTGACGAGTATTCCTCCGCCTTTAAGGCTTCTATGTGCGGGTTCAGGAGTATCATTCAAGAAGTCTGCACGCGGGGACTCCCTTAAACCGCGCCAAGATTCAGGGGATAAGTTCGGATTTGCCCGTCTTCCGGCTGGTCCGCGCCGACAATCAAAGGAGGAATAAGCGTGTAGAAAGCCCATTGGGACTTTGTTTGGACGGCGGTTCGAGTCCGCCCATCTCCACAAAAAAAGCAGCCTGCTGAGGCTGCTTTTTTCATTGTTGACCGTAGGACTTAAAGCTTGCACTGCGCCTGTATAGCAGCGTTCATGCTGTCCATCTTCTCCCCTCTGCCTGAGAGGTCGGCTTCGATGGCTTTCATATCGATATCTTCTATGAATTCCATCATCCTGGAGGGATTTGCGTCTATCTTGCTCGCACATTGTGCCAGCTTGAGGAAAGGACGGGAGACCAGGGTGTACTTGTCCACCTCGGTATTGTAGGCATCCTTAAGTTCAGGGGTGATATTCATCATCCTGTGGAATATTCCCTTCTTGCCTCTGAGCACGGCCGTATCGAAGTCGGCAAAACTGCAGCAGACTTCGGTCTTAAGCGATGCGGAAGCCTCGGGCAGGCTGATGATTACTGCAAGGTCTTTACCGGAATAGGTCCAGCTGGCCTCTCCGGGCCTGTCTTCCGCATATTTGGAGTAGGGGACGGACATCCCGTCGAGGCTTACCGATTCCGGCACTGCCACGCCTTCCATTATTATCTGTATGCGGCGCTTGGGGGACATGCCTTCGAAGCCGCCCTTCCTTCCGGAAATCTCAAGCTTGCATTGTCCGGCAGATGCTTCCTTGCTGATGGTGGTGATTGCGAAATCGCGGCTGTATGCCTGTGAGTGGCCGTCATCTTCGTAGTAATCGAGGACGTCCCTGCCATCTCCCGGAGCAATCAGCAGTCTCAGCACATTGCTGGCTTCCTGAAGATTGTCGATTCCCTCGTCCGCCATTGGGATTATGGCCCCGGCCTTTACGAACCAGGGGTTCTCCGCTATGGTGTAGCTGAGGCTTTCCTTGCTGCCGCCTTTGTATATGACGCCGGTGGCCATATCGTACCAGTCATTGCCTTCGGGGAACCACATTTCGCGTTTGGCAAGGCCCGTACGGGCATCTCTCGCTTCGCTGACTACGGTTGCCAGTATGTCGTCGCCGAACATGAACTGTTCTTTCATGTCGTAGGCCTCGTCATTTTCGGGATAGTCGTAGTACATTGGCCTGCATATGCAGATTCCGCTGTCATAGGCCTGGCGGGCGGCATTGTAGATGTAGGGAGACAGGCTGTAACGCAGCCTCACAGCCTCCCTCATAGGTACGGAGTATTCAGGAGCATAGGTCCAGATACGGCGTTCTATGGCCGCTCTCTTGGTGCAGTGGGTCTTGTAGATGGGAGTAAAAACTCCGTACTGCAGCCATCTGGTGAAGATTTCCGGCTTGTAAGGATCGCCTTCAACCTGGTGGCCTCCTATGTCGTGCCCCCAGTAGCCATAGCCCACGTTGGACGAGGTGGAAGTGAAGTAAGGCAGGAACTTCAGCACTTCCCAGGTGTCGAAGCAGTCGCCAGAGAAACCTATCTGATAGCGATGGCTGCCAAGCCCTCCCCAGCGGTGGTAGATCATGGGGCGCTCGGCGGAGAGCCCTTCTGCCTTGCTGCGGCGTACCTTGTCGTTGAAGAAGGTATAGTTGAGCCAGAAGGTATTGCTCAGACCTTCGGTGTACTTGCTGATCTTCCACTGCTGCCAGTCCAGCCACCAGAAATCCACGCCCTGGCGCTCGAGAGGATGGATGACGCTGTTGAAATAGGCGTCGGTCCATTCCTGCTGGTCGATGCGGAAAGGCACGGGGCAGGCTTTGCCGTCTTTACGGTAGCCTTCGGGGCCATCATAGTCGTCGGTCCTGGCGAGATAATCTTCCACGAAACGGGAATAGCAGTCCTCGTAGGGCTGTATTCCGGATGCAGGGTGCAGATTGAGCGAGGTCTTGAGATTCAGCCTGTGAAGCTGCTTGAGGGTGCTTTCGGGGTCGGGGAAGAGCTCTTTCTGCCAGGTATAACCTGTCCAGCCTATCCTCTGTCCGAATTCATCCGTCTTGGGATTGTTGCGCTTCAGGGTCCAGGTGTCGTGCCAGTCCATATCTATGACCATCACGTCAATGGGAATGCTGTGCGAACGTATCTCCTTGGCAAGATCTACGAACTCGAAATCACTGTATTGCCAGTAACGGCTCCACCAGTATCCGAATACGTATTTCGGGGGCAGGGGGATACGGCCGGCAATCTTGGTGAAGTCCTCGAGGGCCTCTTTATAGTCGTGGCCGTATGCGAAGATATACCAGTCGTACCTTTCACCCTCGGGCCTCTGAGCGACCCATTCTCCCCAGTCTGAACCATCCTTGTCCAATACCTGCCTTCCGCTTTCGTCCACTATGGCCCAGCCGTCCCTGGAGAGTATGCCTTGCTCGTAAAGATCTCCCTTGTTGTTTATCTGGGAGAAGCCTTTGCAGCCGTCCAGGGTCCTGTAGGTGCCCATCAGATTGCCGCTGTCGTCGGCTCCGGGAGTCCAGTTGACTTTGCGTACGCCTTTCTTGGCATGGCTGTCCTTCATAGTGAAACTAACGCTCAGGTTCTTCTCCGAAAATTTTCCGGGACCATTGTACCTGAGGGTGAGGGAGGCAGTGCTGATGCTGACTCCATTCTTGGTCCTCCTGACCTTGAACGAGGGCACTTCCAGACGGCGGTTGACAATGGCAAGGCTGGCCCTGTCTTCGAATTTGCCGTCGGCGGACCATTCCATGCGTATCAGCCTGGGGGTGAGTACTGTAAAGCGGGCGTTTCCGCATTTCACGACCGCTGCAGGCTCCGCCTGGGGGTCGTATGTATCCGGAACGCTGCTTCCGGCCGCGTTGACGGCAAGCGGAAGCAGCGCCAGGATAATTGTGAGTAGTCTTAACTTCATCATTGATATTCCCACTGGAATAGGACGGGATAGTGGTCCGAGATATAAGGAACACCGTAATTTGTCTTATCTACCCAGTATTTAAGAGCTTTGACAGCCTTTCCTCCATAGTAGATATGGTCGATCTGGCTGTCACTTTTGCCGAATCCGTTGAATGTGCCGGTGTACTTGTCGTTTCCGCCTGCTTCCATGCGCGCATAGTGCATGTTGTCATTCAACACGTTCAGTTGTCCGGAATCATAGGTAGTGTTGAGGTCGCCCACATGGAAGATAATCTTGTTGCCGTCTTTGATGTCGGTAACTTTGGCGATGTTCTTGATCTGGTCGATGTTCAACTGGCTTGCATTCTTGCGTGCCACGGTGCTCTTATGGTCGTAGTGGGAAGGGAAGAAGTAGATGAGTGCGTCATTGTTCTTCTTGTCCTTCAGGACCATATAGACGGTAATTCTGCGGCAGGCTGACATCCAGTCTCCGTAAGTGCCATCTTCGTTCTTGACCGGCAGGATCCTGGGCTGGGTGTCCAGCCAGAAGAAATCCTTAAGCGTGGGTTCGAAGCGGTCTTTGCGGTACAGGATTCCAACTCCTTCGCAGTTGGCGCTGGTGATCGAGGACCCCGAAGCGCTGTCGCGTCCTACGTCATAGTAGCCGTAGTCGGTGGAGAAGAAGCTGGCAAAATCCTGGGCCTGGGCCTTACGGACTTCCTGCATACCTATGATATCCGGTTTCACCGTATCCACGAACTTCTTGACTGCATCGCGACGGACGCTCCAAGCTGCGCTGGAGCCGTCGGGGAAAACGTCTGCGGTATTGGCATAACGGATGTTGAAGGTACAGACAATCATGGACACGGACTCTCCCGAGGGAGTAGTAGTGCCGCTGTCGTCATCATCATCTTCTTGCTGTGTGCCGCTGGGCGGTGTAACCGGATTGACTACATCCTCCGGCCCGCAGGACTGGATCATCAGTGCTACGGGCAGGAGAACGGTAAGAAACAAATGTTTGATTCTCATGTTTTATTTAGCTTTACAAGTCTTGCTGGCATTTCCTCCGAGCTGCGACCAACCTGCGGCGGCTCCGGTGGCGGATCCCTTCACTGCGAAGAGGGTGGCTGCGCCATCCTTCATACCGGTGCAGTAGATGGTTCCGTCGGGGCTGATGGTAGGTGAGGAGTTGAGCGAGCTGCCAAGCACAATTTCAGAGGCCTTGGTTCCGTCTGGCTGGATCTTTACGAGCTTGCCGACGGTCTCTCCTTCACTGGTCTTTTCGGATTCGTTGAAGTAGATGTAACCCTGGTTGTCTACAGCAGGGCATCCCCAGATGGAGAAGTTGTCGCCGCTGACGGGCACTTCCCACTTCTTGCTGCCGTTCTTGTCGACTGCTGTCAGGGACTTCCTTGTGGTCACGTAAACCGTACCATCTTCACCGAGCACGGTACCATGGCTCCAGTAGCGGTTGATGGTGCCGGTCAGGTCGACGGTCCATTCGGCTGCCGGGGCACCACTGGCTTTGTCGTACTTGGTCAGGTCGTAGCAGTAAAGCACACCGTCGGAATTGTTTGCACTCGAGCTTTTGCCGAAGGCTATATATACACGGTTGTCGGCATCGATGGAAGAGAAGGTGGTGTAGCCGCATTCTGTAGTAGTCTGTCCTTTGACGTAACCGAGTACATAGGCATCCTGGCCGGCATTTGATCCGTAGAACTTCCATCCTGCTGCTTCTTTCCACATTACGCGGGTGCCATAGCGGTCGTCGCAGTGTACCATTATGGTCTCTTCCTTGGTTGCGACTGCGCCGCCGTGGGAACCACGTTTGACCTGGATTACCTGCGAGAAGGTGCCGCTAGTCTTATTGAGGAAGAAGCCATTGTCCACTACTGACTGACCTTCCCAGATTGCCGGGTAGTCGTCTGCGGTAGGATTGGCCTTGGTGGCAAGGAAGATGTCGTTTTCGAGAATCAAAGGAATGACGTTGACGAAACGGGCGTTGCCATAAGGGAAGTACCATTTGATGGTTCCGTCGGCGTTGATGGCGTAAACTCCGGATTCGTTGGTGGTCTTGGTGTTCTTGTTATCCTCATTGTAGGCAAGTGCGAGGTAAATCGTTCCATCTGCATCGACCGAAGGCGTGCAGGAACTACCTGTGTTGGTCCCTGAGCTGGTCAGAGGGTTGGCAGGAAGGTGATTCTCGAACTGGTTGGCATCGTAGCTCCATTTCTGATTGCCTTCTGTATCGAAAGCTACCAGGTGGAGGCCGGAGGAGAACGCATAGACTACGCTACCGTCGGCGTTGGTGGCAGGCGAGGTGAACTTGACGGTTGCACCGTTGTAGTTGTCGTATGCTTTCGCCCAGGCGAGTTCGAGCGATTTAGGGCTCTTTGCCACGCTGATTGTCTTGGTGACGCTGCCGGTACCCTTCATATTGTCGGTAACGGTGAGAGTTACGTCGATCTCTCCGAATTCGTTGAAGGTGAATTTCGGATTCTGCTCGGTAACGGTGTTGGCTCCGATCTTCCACTCCCAGGCGACAATGCTGCCGTCGGCATCAGTGGATTTGTCGGTGAACTGCACTTCGTCGCCTGCAACTATTCCGCTTGCCGGAGTCCAGTCGAAGTCGGCTACAGGACGATTGTTGGTGTCCTGGATGGTGACCGTCTTGACGCAGGTAGCGCTGACGTTGCTGTTGGTGGTGACGGTAAGGCGTATCTCCTTTTCTCCGACCGAATCGAAGAAGATAGGGGACTGCAGCTGCTTACCATAGGTATATTCATTGCCCCACTCCCATTTGCAGGAAACGATGATGTCGTTCGTTGCCGTGGAAGTGTTAGTAACGGTTATATCCTCAAGTAACTCATAGACAGCCTTGTCGGTAGTGAAATCGGCGGTTACCGATACCTCTTGCTGGGTGCAGGAAGCCAGGACCGACAAAGATGCCGCGAGGATGAGTATTTTTACTAGTTTTTTCATTTTTCAAATACTTTAAACATTACCAGCCGGGATTCTGCTTGAGATTCTCATTCTTCAGAATGACGTTGTCAGGCACCGGGTAGATGTACATGTTGTCGTTCCATTTGCGGGGAAGATCATAACCCAGCAGATAACCGCCGGCAGTGTCGTCGCTGAGCTTGACAGCCTTCTGGTTGTCGTTCAGGGTCATGGCGATGGCTTTGTAGGTGCCAGTCTTCTGGTAGTTGGCATCGGCAGTCACGAATACGTCGTTCACACCGTCGCCATTGAGGTCGATAGGCGTGTCGAGGGCGGAAATATAGACACCGTCCCAAGGAGCGTCCTCCCAGCTGCTACCGCAGGCCCAGCGTTTGAGGTCGTCCATACGGAAACCTTCCAGGATGAGCTCGATGGCCCTGTCGCGGCGGATTTCGAGGATGACCGGATTGCTGACGTTAGGATAGAAGGTGTTCTTGATGTAGTTGTCCACAACCGTAGGGAGCTTGTCCAGGTCGCCTCCGGTAATGCCGGCGCGGCGGCGCAGGGCTCCTATGGTCTTTGCCCAGTCCTCGTCGGTAATGGTGCCGAGTTCGGCCTTAGCTTCTGCATAGTTCAGCAGAACTTCTGCATAGCGGAGGAGGGGAACGTCGTTGTCGTTGGTACGGCCGTTGTCGTATCCCACGTCATCCATTACATACTTGGTATATTGATAACCGGTAAGCGAGAGACTCATGTCGGGAGCTGTCCTCACATATTCTCCGGCCTTGTCCAAGCGGGTGTAGTCCGCACCACGGATGGTCTGGCAGAGACGTGCGTCGCGGTTGCTGGTCTCCTGTACGAAATTCTTGTACAGACCGCCGTCGGTCTTCTCGTTATAGACTGTACCGTCTGCATTGAGATAGGTCTTTGCGAAGGCACGGGTCATGGAGAGATGGGGACCATAGGAAGTGGAATTGTAGTACCAGTTAGCTTCTCCCAGCACGGTGAGGTCCTTGTTCTGGGAATATGCAAGCATCACTTCTTCGGTAACGGGATTATCGCTTATGAAGAGGTCGCGATAAGCGCCGCGTCCTCCGGCTGAATAAGCAGTTCCGCTATGAAGCTTGTAGGGACCGTTCTTGATAACCTCTTCGGCGGCATCGGCGGCTGCCTTGAGAATCTCGTCCGCGGAAAGGGTGCATCCCTCCAGATACTGGGAACCGTAGGTGCTGCCGCTAGCGTGATACTTGCGGAAAGTACCCTCGAACAGGCAGATGCGGCTCTTAAGTGCAAGGGCCGTCCATTTGTTCACGGTGTTGGAGTAAGGGGTGATGTCCTTAGTGGTGATGTTGGCTGCGGCATAGTCGAGATCTTCCATTATGTGCTGGATGATGACGTCGCGGCTGTCCTGGGGCTTGTAAAGCTCTTCGTCGGTAGGATCCAGAGGTTTGTCGATCCAGGGAACTGCTCCGTAGGTCTTCAGCTTGTCGTAGTAAAGATATGCACGGAACAGGCGGGCTATGCCGGTGTAGTTGTTGCGAACTTCTTCGGGCACGTTGGAATCCGTGTTGTACTTTATGAAGTAGTTGACGTTACGGATGTTGCCCCAGCTCCAGGAAGTGGAGGTGGAAGTGGTATATGCACCTTGTTCGTAAACACCGATGTTCATCTTTGCAGAGTGGTCATGCATGGTGTTTATCTTGTGAGCATTGCTATAGTCCGGCAGATAGTTATAGAAACCGTAAGTATAGTTACGTAAACCGGCCTCGTCGCCGAAAACGATTGCACGTCCGGCCTCTGCCTGCGGATTCTCGGTTAGGTCGCAGGATACGGCCATGAGGCTGAGTACTGCGAGCGAAGAAAGGATGTATAATAATTTTTTCATTGTAGTTCCTCCTTATTTATTGTCGATTTGTCCGAAGGTAACTTTGAGACCGAGGCTGATGCTCTTCATGGTAGGGAAGTTGTAACCGTCACCAGTAGTCGAGAGAACACTGTCGGTACCGTAGATGTTGGCGGTAACGTCGATGTCGCGGGTGTACTTGTAAACGGGAGACCATGACCAGAGATTCTCGCCAGCAAGGAAGACGGATACTTTCTGGAGACCTGCCCTGCGGGTCAGCTTCTCGGGAAGATTGTAACCAATCTGGATGCTCTTGAGACGGATGTAGGAGGCATCCTGCAGATATCTGGTATTGGCATTTACGCGGCCCTTGTAGAAAGGAGCGAAGTAGCCTGTGTAGCGGGGGAGATAAGCGTTGGGGTTATCTTCCGTCCAGTAGTTGTTGAGGTGCCAGCTAGGCATCTGGTTGTAAGGACGGTTGTACATTCCCCAAAAGATGGAGGATTCGTTGTCCGGATACCAGTCCTGCTTGCCTACGCCCTGGAAGAATGCGCTGGCAAAGATGCCGGCCCACTCGAAGTCGAAGCCGAAGGAATAGATGTAGCGGGGTTCGCTGTTACCTATGATCTTGCGGTCGCCGGAATCTTCGGCTGTGTTCTTGCCACGGTCGATGTATCCGTTACCGTTAAGGTCCTCGAAGCGCAAGTCGCCGGGATAGAGCGTGTAGCTCTCGGTCTGCTGCATAAGGGCGTTGTAGTGAGCCTGTCCTGCAGCGACGGCGGCAGCTTCGTCGGCATCGATTTCCGCCTGGCTCTGGTAGAGTCCGTTACATACATATCCCCAGATGTCGCCAAGGACCATCCCTTCATAGTAACTGGTATTGTATGCGTTGGTACTCAGCGATTTGAGGTCGTTGTTGTACTTGTCGATCACGGAATAGTAGTCCGCGAGGGTGGCATGGATACCATATTTGAAGGGCTTGCCGGCAAGGGTGCCGGAATCTTCCCAACCGAGGGAGAGTTCGAAACCGCGGGTGGTCATCTCGGCATAGTTGCCCTTAGGCGAAGATGCGCCGAAGATTTCCGGGAGGGTGGGGCCTACGGTATACATGTCCAAGGTCCTACGGGTGTAGATGTCCCCGGTGAAGGTGAAGCGGCCTTCGAGGAAGCTGAGGTCGATACCTCCGTCCAGTGTCTGAGCCGTTTCCCAAGTAAGGGATTCGGGGATGGGAGAAGGTGCGGAAGTGTAGCGTACCCTCTGGCCGTTGATGATGACGCCCGTGTCGAAATCGAAGGTTTCGTCGTAGGCATAAACACCGACATTACTGTTACCGAGGGCTCCATAGGAGGCGCGGAGCTTGATGTTGGAGATTATGCTCTTGTCCACGTTGAACCAAGGCTCTTCGCTTACGCGCCAACCGGCGGATACTGAAGGGAAGAAGGCCCAGCGCTGACGTGAAGGGAACTTGGAGGATCCGTCGTAACGTCCGTTGACCTCGAGCAGATACCTTTCGTCGTAATTGTAGTTTACGCGGAAGAAGGCACCGGCAGAACGCCACTGGGTGAAATTACCGGTGATGGACTTGTTGTCCAGACCGAGGGCCAGGTTGATGTTGTCCACGTTAGGGGCGAGCAGGCCGTCATTGTAGGCGTAGGTCTCTTTGTAGGTCTGACGCTCGTAGTTGTAACCGAGGAGGAACTTGACATTGTGCTTGCCGAAGCTGTCCTCGTATTCCATATACTCATTGGTGGCAACGTAATCGTAAGTGCGGAGGGTTTCGCTGATGTAGTCGGCAAGACCCTTGATCTCCGCCAGGGATTCGATGGTTCCTTCGTACCTGCTGAAAGGAGTAGGAAGACGGTGCACGTGAGTGTCGTAGGAACGTGCCCTGTAGGTGAAGTCGGCATTGAAGCGGAGACGGTTGTCAAGGAATGTAGCCTTGGCTGCCAGGGTGTTCTCTGCCTGCCTGTTGGTATATTTGCGGTTGCTGCTTCCGTAAAGGATGTCGCCTACGGAATAGACGCCGCTGTAGGAAAGGGTTCCGTCAGGGTTGATGATAGGGGAGCAGGGATGGCCTTCATCAGCGATGTTACGCCAGATGTTACCGCCGCCTTCGCTCTGGGTCGAGGGCATCATATACCTGCTGTAAGCTATGCTGGTATTGGATGTCACCTTGAGCCAAGGAGTTACCTGATAACCGACCTTTACGCGGCCGTTGTACATCTTGTAGTAGTCAGGGTTGGTCTCGCTGTCGAACAGACCGTTGTTGTCGTAAAGACGGGCGGATACATAGTAGTCGAACTTGTCGTCCGCTCCGGAAACCGAAAGGTTGTGGGTCTGAGTGAAAGTGTAGTCCTTGTAGAGAGCATCGTAGTAGTCGGTACCCTTGTGGAAATACAGCCAGCGACCTTTGGTGCCGATGGAACCGTCGGAAACCAGGATTTCGTAGTTTCCGGTCTCGGCCCTCTGACGGTACTCGTCCAGCCAGGCAGTGGAGAATTCCATTGTCTTGTTGATGGCAGTAGGGTTGCTTCCCTTATAATTATACCATGATTTGTAGAAGTGCTCTGCCCAGGTATAACCGTCGGAAACCACGTCGGGAATGGCCGTAGGAGTTTCGAAGGAAAGGTTGGACTGATAGCTGATGGTAGCGGTGCCCTTCTTTGCACTCTTGGTGGTGATGAGAACCACGCCGTAAGGAGCACGTGATCCGTAGATGGCGGATGATGCTGCATCCTTCAGCACGGAAACGCTCTCGATATCGTTAGGGTTGAGGAGGCTGGGGTTGCCCTCGACGCCGTCGATGAGAACCAGTGCGCTACCGCCCTGTCCGATGGAGGTCTTGCCTCGGATGTTGAAGGAAGGGGAGGAGTTAGGACGTCCGTCGGTAAACTTGAGGTTCAAGTTTGCAACGCGGCCCTGGAGCATCTGAGCCAGGTTGGCGTTAGGACGCCCCTCGAAAGCTTCTTCTCCTACCTGATCCACAGCTCCGGTAAGGTTTGCCTTTTTCTGTGTGCCGTAACCGATGACTACGATTTCGTCAATCAGTTGCGTGTCAGGAGTAAGAGTGACATCTATTCTTGCGCGGCCCTGGACGGGGATAGTGACCGTCTTGTAACCTATGCTTTGAATAGAAATTGAAGAAGTTTGAGAAACCACTATGGAATAGTTACCGTTAATGTCGGTAGCTACACCCGTCGTTGTCCCTTCCAACATGACACCAGCACCGATTACTGGTAATCCTTGCTCATCGATGACCTTTCCGGTAACGGTGGTCTTATCCCCTTTTACGCCGGTTTGGGCAAAAGCAGGAATCGATAACATCAAGAATACCAGCATCAATAAATTGATTTTGGCTTTCATAGATTGTAAACTACGATTAATAATTGATTATGGTTGTGTTGTTGTGTGGTCTATATTGCATTACAAATTTACACAAAAATCTTCATATTCTATTACAGACTGATGATTATTTGCGAAAAATTGATGTTTTTTTGTTTGGGCCTGAACTGCATCCAAATAGCCTAAATCGCGCCTTAATCTGTTGCAGAGAAAAAAATAATTCG
>JAILMV010000084.1 GCA_024692185.1 Bacteroidales bacterium
GTGGATTCGGAGAACGGCCCCCAGGTTTCATATACCGCTACTACCGACCTGACTGCGCAGAAAGATCTTCTCTGGGCGACCAACACCTCCGGCCTCCCTCACCGCAACGTAAATCTGGCTTCGTACCCGGACTCCGTAGTGGATATGCATTTCCGCCACGCTCCGGCCAAGATACACTTTACCATAAATGGTGCTACTCTGGGAGATACCAACGGGCAGCCATATACTTATGGTAATTCAAGTTCCGATAATAGCTATAGTTCCGTTACCCTTTCCAACGAGGCTACCGGAGGAACAACTACTTATCGCGGAACTACTTATACTCTATATTACGCTTACCGTACCAAGACGGTAGTCACTACCCAGAGATATCGTCAGGATATCTCCGGATACAAGATATTGATGAACAGCGTGGAAATGACCAAGTTCATCAAGGACGGCGTGTTATATCTCAACAATCCTGATTCATACACGCCCAACTGGACTGCCGGGACAGACGAGTTCCTGACATATAGTTTTGATATTGATGATTTCAACCCCAGTATAGCTAATCCGAGCGATGAATCGACACTGTCCGCTGGTTGGGGAACCACCTATTTGGGCGTGGATGCCGATGCCGAAGAGCTCCTTACCACTCCGAATAACTATATTTATATGGTTCCCAAAACTGCGGATACGCTTACGACCAACTCCAACAATATAACTATTACCGCAAGATACCACGTAATCGGTCTTTCGAAAACGATTCAATTTACAAGGACTACCACTACTGTTTCGTATCAGAGGGTGCCTTATTTTACCCGCAACGGTAATACTTATGCCTTGGTGGGTAACAGCTATTCCCGCCAATATGACGAGGATGACTGGGAATGGGATGACATTAATACAGCTGATTATCCGATTACATCCAGCCATGAAGACGGGGCTTCTTCGGACACGGGTTCCACTACTTTCGATTATTCGCAGGATAATAACGGGAATGGTTTCAAGGCCGTAGGTTCGATAGGCTCCGACATCCTCGGCGGGCGCGACTATACCATCAACCTCTATCTGGACGGCCGTGAACTCAGGCTTACCGTGATACCCCAGCCTTGGGATCTTAACGAAACCACCTACGACTACAATACCTTCATCAATCCGGTAATACAGTCGCTGACCTATGATTCCGACTTCGTGTATGAGGTCATAGGAAGCAATGTGTATATAAACAACCGCATGGGCAAGTTCTATTTCAAGCTTGGCAGCGGTATGTATCTCTATTGGCAGGCCTCCTTGATAGGAGACGATGCCTTTGCTTTTACCGACGAAAACGGTAATTATCTGCTTGACGACGACGGATCTTACCGGACCACGGTCCGAGGAGACATAGGGCAGAACATGAACTATATCTATGTCAAGGCCATCAACACCTCCTCGCAGGTTACCAGTAAGGCCAAGCTCCGTATCTATCTGTTCAATTCCGAGAACCGCGCCGTAGTGGCCCTGCCAAAGAGTAACTGGCTCTTCGTCAGCGCAACTTATACCAATTCTCTGGGAGAGTCCGTTCCGGTGCAGGAATGGAGTGTAGTACAAACCGCCAACTAATATGAAGAAGTCTTATAACATATTATTGTTCCTGGCAATGATTATCCTTACGTTCGCAGTCTCCTGCGGGCGCGAGAATCTGAGGCCACGCATGGTGGAGGATATCCCCGGCTTCGAGGACATAGAAGCGGAAGATAATTGCATAATACTCAAGCTCGATCCTTCTTTTGCGAAATTGCAGACCAAGGCAGGAGAAAACGAGAGAGGTCTCGACAGCTTGAACGAGAACCGCGTGAACACCATCGACTGCTTCTTCTATAAGACCGGCAAGACGGACTCTGCAGCAGTGTTCAGGGCAATCGGCCGTACGGTGGAAGATTCGGAGAAAGATACTACCGAATGTTATGTGAAGGTTTACTATAACGACGATATTGCCGAGGTCCTTTTCGGCAGCACCACGGACGGTTCTTGCGAGGCCTTCGTGATAGCCAACGCTGCCATCAACTACGACGCATCCAGTACTGTAGCCGACCTTCGCCGTTCGGTGTTGGAGTACGACTTCTCCCAGCAGGAAGTCCAGCCCTATTTTACAATGTGTTCGCAGGAAACCGCCCAGGTAACCCTTTATACCACGACGGTGAATGTGAACGGGACCGATACCGAGATTTCCACGGCCGCCGGCCGCGTGCCTCTGTACCGCTGCGCTTCCAAGGTACAGCTTTATCTTAAGCTGCCGGAAACTTTCTCGGACGGAGTGGATCCTTGCGTGTATGCCCCTTGTCCTGATTCCCTGGGCGGCTTGCAGGTAAGGCTTTACAGCGGCAGCAAGAAGACCTACGTCAATGATAGCTATTCCATGGTCACTGCGGACTATATCCACTTCTCCGACAGGAATATGTACAAGGTCCCCAGCATGGCCCTGGTCGAAGGCAAGGAGGAGTATAATTATGGTCACAGACCTTTCTATACCTTCCCCATGTCCTGGAGCGACCTGGACGACAATGCGGCCAACTTCATCTTCTCCATACCTTGGCAGATGGTCAAGGATGCCGAAGGTAACGATGTGGTGAACGGGCCCGCCGAAAGGCGATATTATAAGCTTAGCGCAAACGTAATCGGCCGTAAGTTCGAGGCTAATGGTTTTTACCGTACATTCGTATATATACAGAGCCGAGGCGACGAGGAACTCGACAAGGCCGAGGAAATCGACGAGTGCTACTACATAATAACCGACTGGGTGCACGAGGGTGTTGCATCCGCTTCGGGTGCCGAGTCCATCTCCGGAGAGTTCATCCGCTACAACTTCCTGGTGGTCGAGCCGGATGAGATTACGCTGAACAATGAGACCAGCTATACTTTCAAGTTCAAGTCCAGTTCCGACCTTGAGAATTATAAGGTTCAGATCGACAGTATATGCTACTATAAATATAATACCGGTGTCGGCGTACGTTATCAGAGGGCTGTAGGAGATTCTGTCTCTACCGAGGCGCAGCGTACAAGCGGGAATTCGAATTACATAGACAAGAACAAGTACTCCGTAAAATATAATTACAGCAAGGGTGAGATTTATTTCACCCACGAGCTCGACGAGGTCTATGAGGTCAGGGACATTTACCTTACGGTTACTAACAAGGATGCTATCAGCCAGAGGGTTAAGATTCATCAGAAGCCGGCCATTATGCTTCAGTTGCACGATGCGGGAGACGTGTTCGTGAACGGCAGGTTCGGCCGCGTCGCCAATGGCGGCTCATTTGGGAGCAATCAACTCTATCAGAATAATGGTTGGTGGGGATCTTATACTACCAACGGGGATTATTATCATTGTTCGACTGATTTCTCATACAACGGGAGCAGTTACGGATACAATGTCCTGATGACTTCCTATGGTTCGGTAATAGTCACAGTTACCAACATGAGTGCGGGTATTGCAGACGTGTATTTCACGACCGAGATCAACATCTCTGCCTTCAACGCCAACAACCACACCTACAGTAGCAACGGTGAGGAAACCGAGTACCGTATCGGTGACCCTCGCGTGCCTGCGGGATCGTCTGCTGCTAATGGCGGTTACGGGGACAGTTGGAGCCTGGACAATTACATGTACAACAACAATGGCACTGAGTCCACTACGGCATGGAGCAGCCCTGATGACATTTTGATCTGCAGTATGAAAGAGGCTGACCGCAACCTGATTGCGCCCAGGTTCCTGATTTCATCCGCACTAAATGCAAACTATGGACTGACCTGGGAGCAGGCGGTCAAGCGTGGCGCCACGTATCAGGAAGTTGGCTATCCAGCAGGTCGTTGGCGTCTGCCTACAGAGGCTGAAATGGCCTTCATAGTAGCGCGCCAGCTGGATGGAAGTATCCCTGGACTTTATGCTACCAATACCCAATATTGGGCTGGTAGCGGGCGCCTTATGAGTACCAATACTTCCGGGGACAATTCTTTCTCAGATCCTTCGAGTGGTGTTACAGAATCATGTCGTTACGTATACGACCTTTGGTACTGGGGCGATACTCCGTCTTCTTCGATTGAATATCACCCTAACGGACACAATACTGATTATTGATTATGAAGATATTGCGACATATATTCACTTGCCTCCTGGCACTCTCCATGATGCTCCTGGCATCGTGCGTGCGGGAGGACCTCCGCGTCATCGACCCGGTAAGCGGTGCGGAGGAAGATGGCGACTACGTCACGCTGGATATCAGCGTATGCATGGCTGTGGAAGCAGACCAGAACGTATGGACCAAGGCTCTCGGGGAAATCCCCGAGGTCAAGGACCTGTATGTTGCAGTGTTCGATGGCGGTGATATCCTCACCGAGATAGTCAAGGCGGTGCCGGGAACCGCCGATGACCCTCGAGATGTGTTCGAACCTGGTACTTCGGCAAACGATTATCTGACCCGTTTCCATGTTACCCTGAAGAGGACGTCCGAAAGCCGCGAGGTACAGTTCATAGCCATTGGCAAGAAGGACTTCATCGACGTGGATGCCTTCGATATGGTGGACGAAGCTTCCTTCATAAAGAAATTCATCGTTTCCGACAATGTGGATGCCTATTGGTGCCGCAAGCACTTCGAAGGAATCAATTCCGAATCTGCCAGCAAGATGCAGGGCCTGAAGATGATCAGGAATTTCCTCAAGGTAAGCGTTTCGGCTTCGGATACTCTGGAGAATTTCGTGCTTACCGGTTTCAAAGTCTTCAACAAGCCTCGCTACGGAACTCTTGCCCCATATAATCCGAACACTCAGGAGTATCTGGAAGATACTGATGGCTATGTCATCAATTTCGACCGTTTTGCCGACTATTCCGCAGTCGAGGGTAATGAGGAAGATACCGCCAACCTTGCATACAAGGAATTGGTCGAGAATCAAAAGTATATAGGTTATATGCCGAGCACGGTCGAGTACATTTCAATGACGGAAGAGGTAGGAGGCGAAGATCCGGACACCTGGTTCGATGCGAACAAGATTGCTGCCGGCAGCTTCGACTATCTCTATGAATGTACGCATACCGATGCCGACAATCCTTTCATAATATTCAAAGGAAGATTCACCGGCGCCGGAGCTTCCGGGAATGAAACGTACTACAAGGCCGACTTCGTGTATCATGCCAGCGCAGATGCGGACAAAGTATATTTCCACCTGCTCCGCAACTTCTTCTATGAGCTCAAGATCGCCAGCGTGGCTAACGATGGCGCCGAGACCCTGGAAGCAGCCGTGAACAGTCCTTCCATGAACAACTTCGACGGATCCAGCGAGTCCCATTCCTATACCGTCATCTCCAAAACCGGTGCCCGTATGTACATCAGTTCCACCGATATCCTGGTAACCGAAGGCATCAGCACCAAAGTATATCTGAAGAACCTTACCGGCGATAATTATGACGTGCTGTCCAACGGCGATATCTACATATCGGAAATCAGCAAGTGCATCAATGTCAAGGACGTGAACCAGAGCGAGCGTCTGACTCCGCTCATCAAGTACAATCCTGGCGACGATGTTTATCAGGCCGCCCTGGAAGCAGGTACCATCGATACCGAAGATGCTACCTACATCAGCAATTACGCTATAGAGAAGACCAACACCAATGCCACTTACAACGGAAGTGACGGTTGGGTTGAATATACCATAACCCTGGCCAAGAATCCCAATACTTTCGGCGACAATGAAATGTGGCAGCAGGAAATCACCTTCTCCGACGGAGACGGTGGTCTGACCCGTACCCTGACCCTTTCCGGACGTAAACCTTACGATTTCAGCATAGACGTACAGGATTATGTGCCGGCGACGGAGGGTGAAGGCGTTACTGTGGACATAACCCTTCCTTCCGGTATCTCGGAAGCCCGTTTCCCGCTGAAATTCTTCATAGAGTCTTACGACCATACCATCTATCCAGATGCTACCTCGGCAGATTATGCCACCCTTCCTGTTTCTTCGGGAACCAGCAAGATTCCGGGGAAGAACGAACGCTCATATTGGTTCGCAAGGACCATCACCTATGATGAGTATAAGGCTGCAAGCGAGGATATCCAGTCCAACAAGACCTTCACCAGCCACTTCAAGACCCTTGTCGCGGCCAGCGCGACTTCGGTTTATGTGCTCTGCGACACTGAAACCTCCAATTACTTCTCCGGTGTCCAGAACGATTCTTTCGTGAACGAACGTTCCGCGGGTTCGATCGTTTTCGAGAAAGATCCTCTGTATGTCGCTGTCGGTTCCAAGGCTACCAACCCTGTACACGTGAATTCCGGTGCTCCTGTAACCTACAGCATCCAGAATACTGCCGTGGCCACCATCAACGCCTCTACCGGTCAGGTAATCGGCGTAAGCGTGGGCGAGACCGTGGTAACTGCCACTATCCCTACATACAAGGCCTACACCGGTGCTTCGGCTTCGTTCACCGTCAAGGTTTCCGAGCTGCTCCCCGACTGGGGCTTCGACTGGGATGGTTTGATTACGCCTGTCGTCAATGTCGGCAGTTCCGTGACCACCAATACCGCTACTGCAGTGGTGACCACCAGCTCCAGCACCATCCATCCTGAGGTGACTTACGTTTCCAGCGATACTTCGGTCGCTACGGTCGATTCGGACGGCGTGGTTACCGGTGTGGCTCCTGGCACGGTTACCATCACGGCACATTCCGAGATAGCCGAATTTACTGAGAATGGACATACCTATTCCGCAATGTACGAGAATATCCGTTATGTCATCGATGTTGTTGCCGTAGGCGTAAGCCCTGCCAGCGGAACCGAGTATATCAATGTGCCATTCTACGATGGCAAGATGCTGTGGTTTACCAAGACCTACGACGAAACCGTGCTCGGCGCGAATGGATTCGACGCCTGGAATTTCCGTACCGACGACGTCCGCTACGGTATCCAGGCCTCTGCTTGGGACTATGACGCAAGCTGCTCCCGTAACTCGCATGCCTGGCTGAAATCTCCGGTGCTGGACCTGCGTGCGGCCGTGAATCCCGTTCTCGAGTTCAACCACTCCTGTAACTATTGGACCAATGGTTATAAAGTTCCCAAGGATACCGTGGTAGTGGCAGGGGATACCACCATCACTTATACCGTTTATGTGCCGGCGCTGAGCCAGGCGGACGGTAATCTGGACCAGGCCAAGACCCGTGTTATGGAAGATGCTCTCGTGCGTGTCAGCTTCGATGGCGGTTCCACCTGGACCAGCGGAACCATTCTCGAGGAAAGCGAGTATCCTGCCGGTTATAACTGGACTTCGGTGAATGTCTCGCACAGCCTGAAGAGCCTGCTTACGGGCAAGACGTCAGATCAGCTCAAGAATGTGATGATTGGCTTCGAGTACAAGTCCTCTCCGGAATATATGCCGGCAGATACTACCCAGTATCGTCCTTGGGCCGGTACCTGGCAGATAAAGAGCCTCAAGATAGTGGAAACTGCTGAATAAAGCAATGTGATTATATGAAAAAGCGGCACCCGGAATCGGATGCCGCTTTTTTTGTGAGGATTACTGGATTTGAACCAGTGACCTCTTGCCTGTCAAGCAAGCGCTCTGAACCAACTGAGCTAAACCCTCGAAAGGATTGCAAAGATACGTATTATTTTTTATTTTTTAGTATATTTGAAAACTAAAATGATAGAAATGCTTTTTATTAATTGGAATGTCGACCCTGTATTCTTGAATCTGGGGCCATTGCAGATACGTTGGTATGGATTGCTCTTCATTTCCGGCTTCATTCTCGGCTGGTACATCTTCCGCTGGTTCTTCCGTAGGGAAGGCGTGCCCGAGACTCTGCTGGATCCGCTGCTCTTCACCCTGCTCATCTGCACCATAGTAGGTGCCCGTCTGGGACACTGCATCTTCTATCAGCCAGATTACTACTTCGGCTCCTGGGCCGGATTCTGGGAAATCTTCATGCCTTGGAAGGGTGGGCTCGCCAGCCACGGCGGAGCCATAGCCCTGCTGCTCGGTATGTGGTGGTTTTCCGCCCGTTACGGTAAGCCTCACGGCTTCGACTTCCTCTGGATAATGGACCATCTCTGCATCGCCGTCGCCTTTGCCGGATGCTTCATCCGACTGGGCAATCTGATGAATTCGGAGATTTATGGAAATGTAACATCGCTCCCCTGGGGTTTCATTTTCGAAAGAAACGGAGAAACCGAGCCGAAGCACCCTACACAGCTCTACGAGGCACTTTCTTACCTGTTTTTAGGCCTCTTCCTGATATGGGTTTACTGGAAACGCCTGGACAAGACCAAGAGGGGATTCTTCTTCGGAGCCTTCCTTGTAGGCTGCTTCGGAATGCGTTTCATCATCGAGTTCATCAAGGAACCTCAGGTGGAATTCGAGACCAACATGACCCTGGATATGGGCCAATGGCTGAGCGTGCCGTTCATCATCGCCGGCATTGCCATTCTCGTTTATTCTTACGCTAAAAAAGCTCCGGCGGCTGCCGAGCCTCCTATCTCTCAAGCCAAGAGAGGAAAGCATCTACTCGGGCGCGGCTGACCTCCAGCCCTTCCTCTCCCGCGGGAGTGAGGGTAGTTTCCAAAGTCAATTTCCCATTAGGTTGACGGTCCGCGCTCATTACAGCGTGCTTGGCTACTATTGCACTGCGTGATACCCGGAAGAACACTTCAGGATCCAGACTCTCAGATACATCGTCCAGCGAGGGATTGATGGCGTATTTCGTGCCGTCATAGCATATCAGGTAAGAGCCTTTGTTCATGGATACGAAGAAGGCGATATCTTTCGTCTGTATGGGGATGATCTTGTCCCCGACGCGCACCAGGAAGCGCTCCTTGTAGCCCTCCTGTCCGGGTGTGGATTTCAACAGCAGGTCCAGACCGTCGTCCTTTCCGGTCCTGCGATAATTCTCCACTGCGCTCTGCAGACTCTTCACATGCTGCTTCAGCTGGGTATAGCGCAGGCGGGCTTCATCTCCCTTCTCCCTTTCTGCTTCAAGGGTCCTGCTGACGCTGCGGCTGATGAAGATAACGTCCGCCACGAATATCAGCAGAGCCATGGAATTGCCAACTATCTCTCCTCTGGAGCTCTCTCCGGAGGAGTACAGGTCGATAAGAACCCTTATTATATAGACTATGGCAATGGCTATTACCAATATGGTAATCTGCCTGTCCTCTACTATGTCGCTGCTCTCCTTGCCGAAGGATCCCAACTTCGAACGGGATGCCAGGGCCAGGCCCCAGCCTATGAATTCTGTAGTAATGAATGTTGCGAAACCGGCCTGCAGGGGAGTGCTGCTGGTAAAGAAGTCGAATACCAGGGCAAGACCCACTCCGGCAAAGTATCCCACAATGTTCACGAGCACTATCGCCGCAGCCGTGAACTCCAGGGAAAGGCGCTCGCGCAGACAGATCAGCACGGTGAGCGTCATCGTCAGCAGAGTCAGCAGCAAGGTGTCGTTCATCCCTGCAATTTTGCATAAAACCGCAGTTCCGAAATGCAGGAGAGCGAAAATATGTATTAACCAGCCGGTCTTCATTTTTCTCATAATAGCGCAATATACAAAAAAAATCGCGTTCCATTCATCCTTCAAAACTTACTCTTCATCTTAAAAAAACCTCTATTCGTCGGAAACGCTTAAAATATAAAAGGTAAAAAGCCTAAATTCGTTCGATTTTTAACACTGAACTAGCCATTTCCGATGGGAAATAAAACTAATCTGACATTCTCTCAAATGTGGAATCTGAGTTTCGGATTCTTCGGGGTACAGATAGCCTATGCCCTGCAGAGTGCGAACATCAGCCGCATATTCGCGACGCTCGGTGCCGACCCGCACCAGCTTAGTTTTTTCTGGATATTACCCCCGCTTATGGGAATGCTCGTGCAGCCCCTCATCGGCAAGTGGTCCGACCGCACCTGGTGCAAGCTCGGAAGGCGCAAGCCCTATCTTCTGGTAGGTGCCATAGTAGCAGTGCTGGTGATGATAATGCTGCCTAATGCCGGCAGCCTGAATCTCAGCACCGCCTATGTATTCCTCGGGCTCAACTCCGCGATGTGGTTCGGCCTCTTCAGCCTCATCTTCCTGGACACCAGCATCAACGTGGCCATGCAGCCTTTCAAGATGATGGTGGGGGAT
>JAILMV010000067.1 GCA_024692185.1 Bacteroidales bacterium
ATCTTCCGTACAGGTGCGCGCAATGGAGAAGATGCCCCTCCCCATTCGAGTCATCTGCCCGGGCCGAGTGTTCCGCAACGAGGCCATCTCCGCCCGCGCACACTGCATATTCCATCAGGTAGAAGGCCTCTACATCGACGAGAACGTGACCTTCGCCGACCTCAAGCAGGCCATCCTCCTCTTCGCACGCGAGATGTTCGGGGCCGATGCCCAGATCCGCATGCGCCCCTCCTACTTCCCCTTCACCGAACCATCGGCAGAGGTGGACGTGAGCTGCAATATCTGCCACGGTAAGGGTTGCAACATCTGCAAAGGCACCGGTTGGCTGGAGATCATGGGCTGCGGTATGGTAGATCCTAACGTGCTGGAAGCCAGCGGAATCGACAGCAAGAAATACAGCGGCTTCGCCTTCGGAATGGGCATAGAGCGCATTGCAATGCTGAAATGGCAGGTCAACGACCTCCGCCACTACTTCGAAAACGACCTACGCTTCCTCCGCGAGTTCGAAGGCGCGACTGAAGTTTAATCATCATTTGTTGTGATTTTCAGGAACTTTTCCCATTTTTGTGGGGAAAGTTTTTTTCTTGTGTGTACCTTTGCCGCACATTTTCAGAGCTAGTTAGTGTTATTATTTAAGAAAATACTTTGTCTTGCGGCTATGCTGTCTGCCTCCCTCGTTTACGGGCAGACCTATCGTTTGTCGGGCCATATCTACGACGAAAACGGCAGCCCGATCGACCTCGCAATAGTTTCCCTCAACAAATCGCTCTGGGTCACTACCGACAAGGACGGCCGCTATGAGTTCTCTAAATTAAAGAAAGGTAATTACGAATATCTGGTGTCTTTCGTGGGTTACAAGGACCTCGAAGGCACTGTGGAAATTAATGCCGACAAGACCCTGGACCTCCGCATGCAGTCCCTCAGCCTCGTGCTGAACAGCGTCACCGTGACGGCCGAAAGGGAAGAGCTCGGCTCCACCTCGGTAATCAACGAGGAAGCGGTGCGGCACCTCCAGCCGAAGAGCGTCAGCGACCTGCTGCAGCTGGTGCCGGGCAACCTCGCCAAGAACCCCAACCTGAACGAACTCTCGCAGGCCACTGTCAGGGAGATAGATCCGAGTTCCGGGGCATCCCTCGGAACCTCCGTCATCATCGACGGCACGCCCATCAGCAACGACGCCAACCTGCAAGCCGTAGCATCCACCCTCAGCGGCTCATCTTCCGGAATTCAGACCGACGGAATGAG
This sequence comes from Bacteroidales bacterium, assembly GCA_024692185.1. Lineage (GTDB taxonomy): Bacteria > Bacteroidota > Bacteroidia > Bacteroidales > UBA932 > Cryptobacteroides. The sequence goes on from JAILMV010000067.1 coordinate 1,246, forward strand.
CGACCAGACCACCGCGGGCGGGGGAACCGACCTGCGCACCATCAGTGCCGGCGTGGTGGAATCAATGGAGGTCATCAGCGGCATTCCCTCCGCGGAATACGGCAACCTCACCTCCGGCGTGGTGATAGTCAAGACCAAGGCCGGGCGCACTCCCTGGGAGTTCAAGGCCCAGGCAGATCCTAACTCCAAACTGGCATACATAGGAAAGGGCTTCGCTCTCAAGAAGGGCGGATCCTTCAATATAGGAGGGGACTGGAGCCAGAGCTTCAGCGACCCCCGCCGCAAGTATCTCGGCTTCGACAGGCTCACCGCCGCGGGCGGATTCTCAAAGGTATGGAACAAGGCCAGCCTGAACGTGAAAGGCTCCGTCTATTCCAACGTGAACAACCGCAAGACCGACCCTCAGCTCGAGGAGATGGAGGTGAACTACACCAACAAGAACGTCGGCGTACGCCTTTCGGCCAACGGAAGCATAAGGCCCAATTCCCGCCTTCTGACCTCGCTGGACTACAATCTTTCCACCCAGGTCTCCCGCACCGAGGACATTCATAACAGCAAGGTATGGAGCCCCGACGGCGCCTACACCGACGCCCGCGAAAACGGCATCCACCAGGCCTACCAGAAAATCCGTCCCTACTATTCCGAATACCGCCTCCACGGCATTCCTATCAATGCTTTCGCCCAACTGGTGGCCGGGAAATACTTCCAAATCGGCGAAAAAGACTACAATAAGATCAAGATAGGTCTCGAATACAGCTTGGATGCCAACCGCGGCGAAGGTTTCAGCTACGATATCCAGAACCCTCCCCAGGCAACATCCTCCCACACCCTGAGGCCCCGCGCATACAAAGACATTCCCGCGCTCAACACCGCGAGCCTCTTCATCAGCGACAAGGGCCGCCTCAGCCTCGGCGGGATGGCGCTCAAATCGGAGATAGGCCTCCGCGCCTCCAATCTTTTCCTGAATGCGGAGAAGAGCGGCGGAAACAAGGGCTACTTCGTGCTGGAGCCCCGCGTGAACCTCTCCCTGGACATAATCAAGGGCCTCTCCATAAATGGCGGTTTCGGCGTTTCCAACAAGATGCCGACCCTGCTCTACCTCTATCCCGAGCCCGCATACTACGACTTCATCTGCCTGAACCGCTACAACGAAGCCTCGGGCACCGGACTTGCCGTAATCAACACCCAGGTAGTAAACGATACCTACAATCCCGACCTCAAGCCAGCCCACGCCATAAAGAAGGAACTGGGATTTGCATTCAACCTCAAGGGGATAAGCGGATTCGCGACCTTCTTCCACGAGAAGCACAGTCACGAGTTCGGCTATCAGGGCCAGCTCTATTGGGGTAGATTCGCCCAGTACCAGCTGCCTGACGGCGTCTCCGACCTGGCCCTGGAGGGCAACGACGTGGTCTATACCCTTGCCGGCGTGCGCGAAAAAGCCACCACCGTGGACAAGATGGAATTCTGCAGCTGGAGCCGCCCTTCCAACACCTCGTCCAGGATCAAATACGGCATAGAGTACGGCCTCGACCTCGGCACCATCAAGGCGCTCAGGACCTCCGTGAACATCAACGGTGCCTGGTTCCACATCCAGAGGACCAGGGAAACCACCAGCAATTCATATCGCACCAAACTCGACAATTATGCGGCCGTGATGCCTTCCGGCAGCGGCAGCATCCGGGACCGCGTGAACACCAGTTTCCGCTTCATCACGCACATCCCCGAGTTCAAGCTCATCTTCACTACCACCGTACAGGTGGTCTGGTACGAATCCGACCGTGCC
>JAILMV010000165.1 GCA_024692185.1 Bacteroidales bacterium
GCCGGGCTGCTCACGCCTGTAGGGCAGAAGACTTTCTCCCAGATAAAGGAGATAATAGCCCTGCACGACGGTATGGACGGCCGCCTTACTCCCCGCGGAATGGAAGAACACCGCCAGATTGCGGGCAGGATGTACAAGAAATACAAGAGAGTGTTCCGGAAGGGCAGCGTCCGGGCCATTTCCAGCACCTCGCCCCGTTGCCTGGTCAGTATGACCGCATTCACCGGCGAACTCATCTCCCGTAAACCCGGACTGGATGTCAGCTGGGACACTGGCGAGAAGATAATGGAAATCTGCAGTACGGAGGACAGCCGCCGCATCAAGAAAGCAGCGAGAATTGTGGTCAAGGAGCAGGCGGAAAGGCATGTCCCGGATACCGCAGCATTCATGAAGAAGCTCTTCACCGATCCTGCCGCCGCCCGCAGCATAGTGACTGACCCCATACGTACCATGCGCTTCGTATTCGACGTCGCTGCTGTGCGCGGATCCTACTATCTGGACGACTCCATGCTCAGGATCTTCAGCGAGGACGAGCTCTACTGGTACGCCCAGAACATCTCCATGAATATGTACCTGCGCCAGTGCAACTCCGTAGAATGGGGCGACGAGCGCATGGAACCGGTGCAGTTGCTGGTAGATGACATAGTGAACAAGGCGGATGAGGCCATAGCGGAGGGGAAGGTGGCTGCCGACCTGCGTTTCGGCCACGACTACCAGCTGCTGGCCATCGCTTCCCGCCTGGGCGTGAGCGGAGTGGCCGAGCGCCGCGATGCCAAGACCTGCCTGGACTGGCCCGGCTATCTCTACACCCCCTTCGCCGGCAATCTGCAGATGATTTTCTACCGCAACCGCAAGGGAGATGTGCTGGTGAAGTTCTACATCAACGAACGTGAAGCCCGGCTGGTAACCCTCGACGGTGGTCCCTACTACAAGTGGGATGAGCTGAAACGGGCCATAGCCTACCATCCCAGCATGGCCGGGTATGAGGAAGTGAATACCACCGTGCCCGAGCTCTCCGGACTCTGCCTTTCACCCGACGGAAAGGGCCTGCTGGGCGCTTCCGACGAGAATGGCGTATGGCAGATTTCCCTCAGTGGAGAAACCACACCCTTCTTCACGGTAAGCAAGTCCCTCGACTGCGAGGGCGTGAGCATCGATCCGGAGAGCAAGGACGTCTATTATGTGGTGGAAGGAAAGCAGCAGCTCCGCCGCCTCAGCGCCCCCGACTACAAGGACAATGAACTCATCTACGTGCTGAAGGACGTAGGCTTCAAGACCAATCTGGGCCTGGAAGCCGTGAGCTGGTACAAGGACGGCATCATCTTCCTGGGCAACCAGGCCAAGCCCGTGCTGCTGGTCAGATATTCGCTGGAGGACGGAGAAATCTCCCGCAGGGAACTGGTAGGTATCAAAGATATTTCCGACCTCTGCTACGATGCCGCCACCAACAAGCTCTGGATAGCCGACAGCTATGCCAGGACCATCAATATGTGCAATCCCGACGGGGAAGTCCTGCTCAGCTGGCCGGTGCCTTTCATCGACAATGGAGAGGCCATCTATGTGGATCACGCCAATTCCTGCGTATGGGTAGGCGACGATACTACATCCAAGATTTATAAGATACATTTCGATAACCTCTGACCTATGAGACTACTGTTTATCACTGATTTTACGGAGCAGTTCGCATACCGTCTGCTCCGTGGTATCTTGGATTATTCCAAGGAGAGCGAAGAACCCTGGGTGGTCTGCAAGATGCCGCCTTCTTTCAAACGCGAGATAGGTCTGGATGGAGTGGTTAAATGGGCCGAACAGTGGCAGGCAGACGTGGTTATAGGCCAGTTCGATCCCGATGACGACGTGTCCCTCTTCCGCCGGCATGGAATAGTTGCCTTGGCGCAGGGTTACATCCGTAAGTTCGACTACATACCCAATATTACTTCGGATTATGACTATACCGGAGCCATCGCCGCGAAGCATTTCCTGTCCAGAGGTTTCCAGAATTTCGGATTCCTGGGATACAAGGGAGTGTGCTGGTCCGAAGGACGTTATGCTGGTTATTGCAATGCTTTGCGTAGTGCAGGCATCAGCAAGATTTATCTGAATGACAATCAGAAAATAGACAGCCTCTGGTACTCCGACTATGCCGGCCTGGGCGAATGGCTGAAGACCCTTCCCAAGCCCATAGCTATAATGGCTTGCGACGACAATCAAGGCAACGTATTGCTTCAGGCTTGCCGCGCCTTCGGCTACAAGATTCCCTCAGAAGTCTCGATAATAGGTGTGGATAACGACGAAATCCTCTGCAATTTGTCGGCACCTACCCTGTCGTCCATAAACGTGGATATTGAGCGTGGCGGTTATGAGGCTGCGGCAATGGCTGCCAAGATGGTGAAGGATCCATATTATATGGGAGAGGACATAATACTCCGCCCTATAAACATAGTTTCCAGGATGTCCTCGAATGTGTTCGCTACAAAGGATGCAGCCGTCCTTGCCGCCCTGCAATACATCAGCGCGAATATCGACCGGAAACTGATGGTGACGGATGTGCTGAAGGTGGTGCCTATGTCGCGCCGCCTGCTGGAGCAGCGTTTCCTGAAAGAAACCGGTAGCTCCATCTATCAGTATATCACCAGTTTGAGGATGGACCGTTTTGCCCAGCTGCTGCTTGAAAGCAATGACTCCATAGCCAACATAGCAGCACGCTTGGATGAGCCGGATACCAAAAGCATTTCCCGTCGCTTCACGGCCGTGAAAGGCTGTACCCCATCTCAGTTCAGAAAACTGGAAATGCGTAAAACGGGAGTATAGTAGAAGGCTCTTGGAAGGATCTCATTTAGCGGATGGAATACTTCCGCAGAATCTTGAGCAGGGGCTTCTTGATGTTGTTCGCCCAGATGTAATAACCGAAATCGGAAGGATGGATGCCGTCGTTGGTGGTTTCCTGGTCGGCGGTAGATGCATCCGAAGTCTTGATGTAATAGACGTCCTTGTAGCGCTTTACCGCAATTGCCATCACGCTGTCGGCTACGGCCATCTTCTCGGCCTCGAAAGCCTCCTTCTTCGTGTCGAAGTTGCGGTTTTCGCGGCGTATGGTACGGATGAAAATCAGCGGCACGCCGGGGTGTGTGGACTGTATGCCTTCGATGAAGCCGAAAGTGCGCTCGCGTATCTCCTTGGGATTGGGATTGGAGAAAGTGTCGAAGAAGAAAGCATCGGCCTTGGCATCTTTAAGGGCATTCAGGAACTGGGGCTGCATCTTGCAGTCGCCGCTTACTCCCAGGCTGTTGAACTGAAGCCCCGTCATCCTGCTGAGGAAAGCCGGCAGGGTGTTGCCTGAGCGGGTTGCGCTGGCACCGTGGGTGAAGCTGGAACCGTAGAGCACAATGTCGTGCTTGAAGGGCTTTTCGCCGGCTTCCAGGCTGCATCCTTCGGGTACTCCCACCTTCACCGACCCCATCACGCTGAAAGTAGGGAAGTAAACTATGCACTCTTTAACGCCGGGGGCCATGTCCGTCACCAGCTTGACTTCCTTTTCTTCGTCATTGCCCTTGGGGATGCTGGCATTGCCGGCCCATAGCCAGCGGCCGTCCTTCTTTATGTAGAGGTCGAAACCGCGGTCGCCACGGTTGCTGCCCCGGCCTCCGACTACGGTGGCCCTCATGTTGATGGCAGGGGCGTCGGTGCGGAATGCGCAGATAATGCCGGAGCTCATGTCGATGAGCCCGAGGTCCTTCTTGGTCCATCCCTTGTACTTCCCGGTATCGATGCGCTTGTAGGGCTCGGGAGTGTCCGGGAAAACCTTTCCTACTATGGTAAGTCCGGTGGCTTCTACATACTTGAAATCCTGCGCGAGGGTAGGCACGACCGCGCAGATTGCGGCTATCGCCAAAATCAATCTTCTCATAAGGATCCTATCATCAGAACAACCACGCCTGCAAGCATCAGCAGCAGTACGCCGGCTTTCTGTACGATTCTTTTTTCTTTGAACAAGGCCGCTCCGAGGGCGAAGGTTATTATCACCGAACTGCGGCGTATCAGCGAAATCACCGAAAGCAGGGCCCCATCTTCCTTGAGGGAGAAGAAATAGAGCATGTCGGCCCCGGTGATGAATACTGCGATAAGGAGTATGGCCCAGTCCCAGCGGACGGGCTCGGAAATGCCTCTGCTGCGCCTTACGAGCATTATTGCGGCCAGCAGGAGGGTAATGTAGATATTGGTCCAGCTCTGGACGAAGAGGGGCTGCATGCCGGCCATTATGTGCTTGTCCCATAATGCGCTGGCAACACCGGTGATGACGGATACCACCAGGGCCCAGAATCCTTTGTTACCCTTGAAGGAGATGCCCTCGCGCTCGCTGTTCACGCTGAGCAGCCAGAGAGCGAGCAGCACCGCGGCTACGCCAAGCCATTGTTCCCAGTTGAGGCGCTCTCCGAAAAGAATAATGGAGAAGAGTACCACGAACATGGGGCGGGAGGTCTTGAAGGTGCTCACCGTAGTGATGGGAAGCAGCTGCAGGGCTATCATCCCGCTGACCCAGGACGCCGTTACCAGCACGGCCTTGAATATCAGGCGGAGATGGTCGGGAGCGGTCCCGAGGGTAAGGAAAGGACTGACGAACAAGGCGCTCAGGCCAGTTGCCGCCAGAAGAATGAAATATACTCCGTTCTGCTTCAGTGCCACCTTCTTGGCAACGTCATAGACGCCAAGAAGTACGGCCGAAGCCAGAGCCATCCAGATCCACATAAGCTATTGAATAAATTCGTGCGACCATTTACGGCCGTCAGGTGCGCTCACTTCCATGACTATGGAATGTGCTTCCCCTACAGTTTTGACCGCAAAATAGTGAATATTTTTACGCGGTCGCTTATATTTCGGAATTATTCTGTCCTTGAACTTCTCTTCGATCTGGGAAATATAGGTGGGGGAAACATCCTTCACCATCTCGGGAGCACCCATGGACACTCCGTCCTGGAACCATTCTATGGTCCAGTTTTCGTCATAGTCCCATACGTTGGCGATATAGCAATCAGGGTTGAAGCGGGACTCGCCCTTGGCTATGAATTCTACCTGATAGTCGTCGGGGTAGTCCACATTGTGCCAGTAGTAGCTGAGCTCGCCGTCCACGCGGTCGAAGATGTGGTATCCGCGCGGGGTCCCGTCATTGCACCAGGTAGTTTCCCACCAGGCTCCGCAGATGGCTGCGGGGTTGTGCTCGCGTATATCTTCCGTATATTTGAAATTGTTCAGTATGTGGGTGTGTCCGGAAAGGAAATCCACCTTGTAGCCTTCCAACATGGCGATCATCTCCTTGCCGTTCACTATGTACCTGTCCTTGAACCAATGGTAGGTCGGGCTGTGCTGGGCGATGAAGATATGGGTCCCCTTGGGAATGAACTTCAACAGTTCGCGCATGAAGTCCATTGACCATTCGGGATAGCCCTCGTCGTACTTGCCGGATTTCTTGGGGTCTTCGACCTCTCCGCGGAAGCGGATGTTATTCAGGCCCACTACCAGGTCTTCGCCCAGCCAGAAAGCCCAGTTGACGGGGCCGAAGGCATCTTCGTAGGACTCCTCGGCCGCCTTGCCCGACTTGTTCTGGATGAAGTCGTGGTTCCCAATTACGGTGTAGAAGGGGATGCCCGTCTTTTTTATGGCCTGCTTGTAGGGCTCGAACATGTTGAGCTCGTTCCAGGCTATGTCGCCGAGGGAGATGCCCACGGTGTTGTGCAGGGCGGC
>JAILMV010000180.1 GCA_024692185.1 Bacteroidales bacterium
TTGGCCTTGATGACTTCCATCACCTTGTCCACCAGCTGGCCGTATGCGGAGCTGAGCTTCACCTCGTCATAGTCGTACTTGTTCTCGTTGGAGTATTTTCCGCGGATGGTGTCGCGGGTGGAGATCACCTGGGCGATGCTGCTCTTGAGGATATCTACCGAAAGAGGTTTGGAGAGGAAGCGGTCCGCGCCGTTCTCGATGCTTTCCAGCTGGCTGGCCTCGTCGGAGGAGGAGGTCAGGATGATTACGGGGATATGGTTGGTGACGGGGCTGTGCTTGATGCGGCGGCAGAGTTCCAGGCCGTCCATGCCGGGCATGCGGAGGTCGGTGACCACCACGTCGGGCTGGGAGGTGGAGATGTCCGCCCAAGCTTCTGCGGCGCCGGGGAAGGTCTTCACGTTGTAGAGCGGTTTGAGCTCGTTGAGCAGATATTCGCAGATTTCCTCGTCGTCGTCCACGATGATTACCGTCCTGCGGGATTTCACCAGTTTGTCGGAGGCCACGGCTTCGGGGGTGAAGGCGATGTCCTCGGTGGTCCTGTCGAGTTCCTCGGCCTCGGGAGTCTTGACGTAGAGGTCCTTGTGGTGGGAGGTCTTGGACATTTCGGTTTCGCTAAGATGTTCGCAGCCCACGGGGATGAGGAGGTTGAAGCAGACGCCGTCGTCGGTGTTGGAGGCGCTGATGCGGCCGTGGTGCAGCTCTACCAGCATCCTGGTGAGGCTGAGGCCCACGCCGGAACCTATCTTCGCATCCAGCACGTCGGTCTGGAAGAAGCGGTCGAACACCCTTTCGAGGTTGGTGTCCTCGATGTGGCTGCCGCTGTTGGTGATGCCTATGCGGACCTGCTGCGCGATTTCGGCCGGCAGGGCCCCGCGGTTCTTCTCGGGAAGGCTCACGTCGATGGTGATGCGGCCGCCGTCGGGGGTGTGCTTGAAGGCGTTGGAGAGTAGGTTGAAGATTATCTTGTCGAAGTTGCCCTGATCTATCCAGAGGTTGATGACTTCGGCTTCTGTCTTGAGCGAGAGGTCGATTTTGCGGGAGACGGCCATGTTGTCGAAGGACTGCATGATGTCCCTGATGAAGTACACTATGTCGGTTTCGAGGAAGTGCAGCTGCATCTGGCCTTCATCTACCTTGCGCATATCCATCAGCTGGTTCACCAGGCGCATGATTCGCAGGGAATTCCTGTACATCAGGTTGTAGAGGCCCTTCTTGTGGGGGTCGGTCTCGGCCTCGCGCATCTGCTTGAGCGGGGACATAACCAGGGTCAGAGGGGTGCGTATCTCGTGGGAGATGTTGGTGAACATCCTGAGCTTGAGTTCCTTGATGTCGGAGGCTTCGCGGTCCAGGCTGTGCTGGCGGCGGCGGGCCAGATAGGCGCGCAGCAGCATCAGCAGGCCGCAGAACAGCAGGGCGTAGCCCAGGAAGGCCCAGCCGGAGAGATACCAGGGGGCGCGGACGTGGATGTCGATGCTGCCGGTGGCACATTCGTCCATGGATCCGTCGAAGTAGGCCTTGACGTTGAGGGTGTATTTCCCGGAGGGAAGGTTGCTGTAGGATGCTGAATGGCCGGGGATGGAGATGTAGTGCCAGTCCTGGTCGAAGTGGTTCAGCTTGTAGGCATAGCGTATCTTCCGGGGATTGGTGTATTCGAGCACCGCGAATTCCAGTGAGAAGGTGTTGCGGTTGTGCGGGAGGTCGATCTTGGTGGCCTCGGTGATATGCTTGTCCAGTATGTTGATTTCGCTGTGGGCGTCGTAGTCCACGTCCTCGTTCAGCACCGTGAGGCGGCTGAAGTAGAGGGGAGGCACGGGATGGCGCATCTGGTTCACCACCTGGGGATGGAATTTGGTGATGCCGCCGGTGCCTCCGAAGAGCAGCTGGCCGTCCGTGTCGCGCATGGCTGCGCCGAAGTGGAATTCGTTGCTCTGCAGGCCGTCGTAGGAGTAGTAGTTGGTGAATACGGAATGCACCGGATCCAGGCGGCTGAGGCCGTAGGATGTTGATACCCAGATGGTTCCATCTTCCGCTTCGAGGATGGCGTCGATTACGTTGCTGGGCAGGCCGTCGGCTTCGGAGTAGTATTTCACGGTTCCGCGTGTGCGGTCGCAGGCGGTCAGGCCTTCGCCCGTGCCTATCCAAATCCGGCCGTCAGCAGCCTCGTTGAAGCAATAGACACGGGTCTGGATGGCGTTGTCCCCAACGTTGTAGGTAATCAGCTTGCCGAGGGAGTGGTTGTAGCAGAGAGGGCCGTTGTAGGTGCCCAGCCAGACCATTCCGGAGCGGTCGATGTAGAGGGCGCTGACCCATTTGTTGATGTCCTGGGATACCCTGCGCACCACTTTTTCCGCCTTGGGATCGATGATGCTCATACCAGCGCCGTAGGTGCCTGCGTAGAGCAGTTTGTTGTCCTCGTCGTAGGCCAGGCAGACCACGCTGGACGATTCTATGGAGGCGTTGTCCGCAAAGCGGCGTATGCCCGTGGAGGGGGTATAGGTGAAGAGTCCGTCCAGATAGGTGGCTATCCAGAGTCTCCCCTGTCCGTCGTATGCGAGGGCCATCACCGAGTCGTTGGTGAGAGGGGAATTATCGGCATTGTAGATGGTTGCAGCGCTGTTTCCGTTAACTTTCAGCAGGCCTCCGCCGTCGGTCCCTATCCAGAGGGCGCCGTCGTGGGGGTCGCGGACTATCGAGGTCACGCAGCCCTGCTCCACCGGCAGGTATTCGAAGCCGTACATTGAACGGGGGATTACCATCAGACCGGTCTGGAAGGCTCCCAGCCACACATTCCCCTGGTTGTCCTGGATCAGGGAGTGAATCTTCCAGTGGGAGATGTCCTGGGATACGTTGGGCAGGTAAGGGTCGCGGAGCTCGTCCTTGTCCATGTCGTAGATCTTCAGGCCATTCGCCTCCGTACCTACGAGGAAGGTCCTTTCTCCCACCCTCTGGCCGTTGCTGTTGGGGATGATGGAGAAGATCTGGCATTTCCTGGCGGCCTTGTCCGAGGAGCGGCGGAGGATTCCGCGGGCTGCCTCATAGACGTAGATTCCCTGCATCGTGCCTATTATCACGTTGCCGGTTTCGGGATCCTCGCAGAAGGTGCGGATGTTTGTGTCGGGGTCGATGCTCACGTCCTGCCTGCGCATGGTGAGGCTGTTCACGACCGAGAGTCCGCCGGTTTCGCCGGCCAGCCATACCCAGCCGCGGGAATCCTGGAAGATGGTATAGACGAAGGGAGAGGGAAGGTTCTGGTTGAGGATGTCCCTCCTGGTGTTCTTAAGGTTGTGGCTGTCGATATCCATGATGTAGATACCGTGCTGCGAGGTGGCGGCCCAGATTTCGGAGGTGCCGCTGCCCACCTTGATCTCCGCTATCGAGGAGATGTGCTGGGTGGAGCCGGGGGAGTTGGGGTCGCCGAGGTCCTGGCGGCGGAAGGAGCGGAAGTCCGGGTCGAATATCTGCAGGCCCATGGAGGTTCCCACCCACATTACTTCGCGGCTGTCCTCGAAAACATTCAGCACGAGGTCGCTCGCGAGGGCGTCGTCCTTGCCGCGGATGAAGCGGAAGGTCTGGAAGTCCGCGCCGTCGAAGCGGGCGAGTCCGTTTTCGGTGGAAATCCAGATGAAGCCGCGGCCGTCCTGGTAGATGTCGTTGACCTGGCTGTTGGGCAGGCCGTAGTCCGCGGTATATAATCTTGCCATCTGTGCCGAGACTCCAAGAGGGGCGAAAAGACACAGGATTAAAAGTAATTGTTTAGCGAAATGTTTCAAAACCGTTCAGTTTTAGTGTATATAGATACAAAAATAATAAAATTCCGCGAAAAACGAAACATTGAAACATTCTTATAATTTTGATAAATATGAAAAGGGAAGAGCCGGGCAGACTCTTCCCTTTCCGGGTTGTTTTTAGTTAACTTATTCCTCGTCTTCCTCGAGTTCGGGGGTCACCATAGGAACCACGCGGAGGTTGTTCCAGTACATCACGAAGTCAGTCATTTCGCGGGCGGCCTTTCCGTCGCACTCGTCGTTGTAGAAGGCGATCATGCCCTGGCAGGCATAGTCCCCGTTCACGCCGGCGATGGTGTTCTTGAGGATGAAGCCGTAGGTCTGACCTACGAAGTTGGGGAATTGGTTAAGAGGAATCGTTGCAGTCTCCCATTCGGTCATTCCGTTCTTGAAGTGGTCGGGATCGCTGGTCCAGGGGTGGTAGTTGGCCATCCATTCGATGCCAGCGTCCACGAAGGTAACGGCGATGCGGCCGCTGTCCCACTTGGAAGGAATGAAGTATTCGAACTGGAAGCAGAGCTTGTCGATAGAGGTGGCGCTGTTGAACAGTTCCACTCCGCTGGCCATGTTCTGGGCAAAGCCGAGGGCACGGCCGGAGCAAGCATCCGAGTTGAAGCAGGCGCGTGAAATGCAGGCGCCGCCGTCGGCTGAATGCTTTCCATTATCTGCAAGCGCTATCACGGGAATCTTGGTGCCGGGAACCGGCATGGCGCGGAAGATTTCCGGGTTCTTGGGGCCGTCGCCTGCCACGGGGAAGGCGTCGGTGTTGTTTGCAAAGATGTCGGGATAGGTCTCGGAGTCGGGCAGGTTGCCGGTGGTGCCGGAGCCCCAGGCATAATAGGAATCGTGCGTGGAGTTCGGGTTGTACTTCTGGGCGTATCCATCTGCCTCCTCGGAGTAGAACTTGGAGAGGAAGATGTTCTTTACGCGGTAGAAGTAGTTAGGCGATGCTGCCTTTCCGTTCGAGGTCTCGGCAATGATGTAGCCGCCTTCGTAGTCGGCGGGGAATGCCGGGGTCTGGAACTGGAAGTTCTTGCCCTTTGCATCTTCGTTACGGATACCCTCGGTCTCGGCTACTGCCTCGTCGAGGTCGTTGTAGAAGACTACCTTGCTCACGCCCTTGAGGCTGCTGCCCTTGACCGTTACCCAAGATCCCTCGTTGGGGATGCAGTGGCTGATGGCCTCGATGGAGGGAGCGGTGCCCATGATGTGGAATGAGTATGCGTAGTCGTCATTTCCGGTAGAGGAGATGATGATCTTGTCGCGGAGCGCTTCTTCGCAGTCCTCGCCCGTGGGAGTTTCGCTGTTGTCCGTGTTACGGGAAGGGATGCGGAAGATGACCGAAGTGCTGGTGAGCAGGTTCGGGTTGATGTAGGCGCTGGATCCGTTGCAGACAATCTTCTTGATGCCCAGGAAGTTCTCGCCTTCCAGGCGGATCATCGTGCCCAGACGGGCACCTTCTGCAGGATCGAGCTCCTTGACTGCCGTGACGTTATGCTGGAAGACTTTGGTCACCTTGATGGGACCGTAGTTGGTGTCGTCGATACCGTCGTCGTGCTTCTCGCAGGAGAAGAAGACTGTGGCCGAAACCAATACAAGGATGAATGTCAGTATTTTTTTCATATCGGCCTAGTATTTAATCGTTGAAGGTATAAGGAACCGGTTCTGCCTTGAGCAGCTGGTTCTTGATAAGTTCGGACTCCGGATAAGGGAGGAGCAGACGGGTTGCGGAAGGAGTTTCCTCGTCCTTGCTGCCCACCTTTTCGATGGAACCGTCGTCTTTGGTCTTCCATTCGAAGGTATTGGTGGGGTACTTGAAGGAGAAGGAAGCGTTGCGGTTCTGGTTGCCCATGAAGTTGAGCACCCAGCTTTCCTGATAGTATGCACGGCGTACGAAGTCGGGCCAGGCCACGCCTTCGAGGGCCAGCTCGCAGCGGCGCTCATCCCAGAGGCTATCTACCGTTATTTCGCTGACGGTAGCAAGACCAGCACGGGTGCGGATCTGGTTGAAGACCTGGATAGCAAGCGCGTCGGTGGTGCTGGTGCCGCTGGCGATGCAGGCTTCGCAGTAGTGGAGCATGACGTCGGCCAGACGGAGCAGAGGGTTGGCAAAGCCGGAGTTCTGGTTGGTGGCTACGTTGCCGGTATCTTCCGAGCAACCTACGACGCCCTTCTTGATCCAGGCGTGGATGTCGGTGTACTCATCTTTCGAAACCAGGACGAAGTCCCCGTTGCTATCGTAGGAACCGGTGCCGGTACCCACCAGGTAGCCGCCTTCATCGGTACGGATGTAATCGTAGTAGCATCCTTCGGTGAAGTAGGTAGCCTTGAGGCGGATGAGGTCCCCGCGGTCGGAGAAGAGCTTCACGAGCTCGCCGGAACCGTAGGTGGAGTTGCCCCAGGCGGAACGTCCGCCGACCACGGTGCTGGAGAGTGCCAGGTAGGAATCGGAGAAGTTCGTGGTGCCGTAATCGGAGTTGGGAACCCACTGGAGGGCGAAGAGGGACTCGCTGTTGTTGTTGTTCTGCACCTTGAAGATGTCTTCGTAGTTGGGAACGAGCTCGAGTCCGGACTCTTCGATGACCTTGCGGGCGGATTCCTTAGCTGCTGCATAGTACTCGTCGGCGCTCTTGGAGAGAGAACCGGTCTTGCCCTTGCCGCCGCGCACGAAGGCTGCTGCGGTGTTGTAGAAGCGGGCGAGCATACCCTCGGCGGACCATTTGGTCACGCGGCCTACGTTGTAGCCCTTCTCGGGAAGGTTCGCAGCTGCGAATTCCATATCCTTGATTGCGAAGGCAAGCACGTCCTCGATGGGATTGGTGTTGCAGATGGGGTTGGTGATGAGGGTCTGGGGATCCTCGATGATGGGAACGTTGCCCCAGCTCATTGCGAGGTACCAGTAGGCGAGGCCGCGCATGAAGCGGCATTCTGCCTTGCACTCATTCACCACCGTTTCGCTGACACCGTTAGCTACGCCCCTGCCAAGGTTGTTGAGGGCGTGGTCCGACTGGTTCACGATCACGAAGAGGCTCTGCCAAGCGGAATAGAGGTTCGCGGTGCTGGTGGTCTCGGTGAGGTTTACGTAAGGGTAGATATAGTCCGACCAAGGGGCGAAGATGTTGTTGGCACGTCCGTCCATGAAGCCGAAGCTGAAGTTATTGTTGAAATCGAACCACACTTTATTATAAAGAGGGGCCGTTGCGGCGCGGCATTCGGCTTCGGTCTGGAAGAAAGTATCCAGAGTGGTCTGCGATTCGGACTTGACTCCGAGGAAGTCGCAGGCGTTGAAAGTTACAAGTGCTGCGCTCAGGCAGATTATGCTGAAAATCTTTTTCATACTCTTTCTCATTTTAGAAACCGATGTTCACGCCAAGTGTGTAGATCCTAGGAGAAGGATAACGACCGGTATCGATACCGTTCATGAGGGCATCCTGGCCGTTGGTAGAGTACTGGTCCATCGTCATACCGATTTCAGGGTCATATCCGCTGTAGCGGGTAAGAGTGAAGAGGTTCTGGATGTTGAGGGAGATACGGGCGGAGCTGATCTTCATCTTCTCGGTGAGTTTGTACGGGAGCCTGTACGCCAGCGAAAGGTTCTGCAGGCGGATGTAGGAGCCGTCCTCGATGTAGAGGGAAGAGATACGGTCGTTGTCGTTCACGTCGCCTGCGCTCATGCGGGGAATCCACTTGCCGGCGCTGGCCACATAGACATTATATATATCGGTATCGCTCTTCTTGGGATTGATAAGCTCGATCTTGGCGTAGTCCTTGGCGCGGCGGAACTTGTTGTAGGTGGTGTTGGGGTTGTCCATCGTCACGCGCAGCCAGTTCATAACCTTGTTGCCGTAGGAATAGGTGAAATAGACGTTGAGGTCGAAGTTGCCGAAGGTGAAGGTGTTGCCCAGACCGCCGGTGAACAGAGGCAGAGGGCTGCCGAGGTTCTTGCGGTCGTTCTCGTCGATCACTCCGTCGGGAGTCACGTCTTCGTAGAGCCAGTCACCTACCCACACGCCGGAATCAGGATTGATGGTGGTGGTAGGGAGGGCGACCTTGATATTGCCTTCCTTGTCGAAGATGTCGTTGGCATCCATTATACGGCCGATCACGTTGTAGCCGTAGAAGTCACCGATGGAGGAACCGACCTGGGTACGGGTGACTACGGTATTGGTGCCGCTCACCTGATAGGTACGGTCGATGGTTCCCGCATCAACGTTCAATTTCTCCACGCGGTTGCGGTTCAGCGAGAATACCAGGCTGGAAGTCCAGCTGAAGTTACGCTTGTTGATGTTGATGGTGTTGAGGGTGAACTCTATACCTTTATTGGATATGGCGCCCATATTGCCGTAAGGCGGGGCTGCGGCACCCTGGCCTGCAGTACCCACGTATGCGGGAAGCACCGCCTCCATCAGAAGGTCGTCGGTGTATTTGTAGTATGCATCGAGGACGAGGTTCACGCGATCGTTCCAGAGGCCGAGGTCGATACCCACGTTGTAGGAGTTCGTGGTTTCCCAGCTGAGGAATTCGTTAGGAATTCGTCCGGTAAGATAACCGTTGCCCCAGTTGGTGGTGACGGTGGCAAGGGTAGCCTGCCAAGCCATTGCAGGAACGTTGGAGTTACCTACGCGGCCATAACCCAGACGGAGCTTGAGGTTGTTGATTGCAGGAACGTTGTCCTTGATGAAGTTCTCTTCGGAGATACGCCAGGCGAGTGCCAAGGAAGGGAACCAACCCCAGCGATGTCCTTCTGCGAAGTTCGAGGAACCGTCACGACGCATGGTAGCGGTAAGCAGATAGCGGTCGTTGAAGGAATAGAACAGACGTCCGAAGAAGGAAGAGAAGCGGGTGTTGCCGCTGGAACCATTGGTGGTGCTGGTGGTCTGGTCGCCTGCGGTCATGTCGTGCAGGGTGTCGGGACCGTTGAGCCTCTTTGCGAGAATGTATTCCCAATGGCTGGAGGTCATTTCCTGGCCGAGCATTGCGCTGATGCTGTGCTTGCCGAAGGTCCTGTCGAAGGAGAGGAGGTTCCTCCAAGCCCAATATTCGCTGAAGTTCTTCTGCTCCTGACGGCTGTTCTCGCTATGGTAGATAGCGCCGAACTTGTAGGTAGGAACGAAACTGTAGTGGTTGGCGAAATTGATGTCGTTGGAGTATTCCGTACGGAGCTTGAGCCCCTTGATCAGGCTGGCTTCCGCATATACATTGGAACGCACGCCTGCTTTCTTATTATGGTTCTCCAGGAGATTGGCAAGACCGATAGGGTTGCTCTGTGCGAAGTTGGCATCTTCCGGACCGTCGTAGCCGCCGTTGATGGAACGTGCGGAAACGGCAGGAGTCTGCTTGAGGGCAACCTGGATAAGACCCTCGTCGTTACCGGCCAAGGCATTGATGTTCTGGTTGGAACGGCTGGCTGTAAGGCTGGCGCCGAACTTGAGCCAGGGACGGGCCTGGATGTCGGTGTTGGCGCGGACCGTCATACGGTCGAAACCCGAACCATAGGCGATACCGTCCTGGTCCAGATAACCGGCGGAGACTGCGTAGGTAGCTTTCTCCGAGCCGCCGCTGACCGAAAGGTTGTACTGCTGCATAGCCGCGTTGCTGAAGAGCTCGCGCTGCCAGTCGGTTCCTGCGGGCAGGGCCTCGGGAACTGCATATTCGTCGCGCTGGGTGGCTCCGCGCAGCTTTGCGAAGGTATTGTAGTGCTCCGCATACATAGGGAGATCCATCAGCTCGAGATACTTGGGCATGGTCTGGATACCTGCCTGGGCGTCGAAGTTCACTACCACGTTGCCGGCCTTGCCGCGCTTGGTGGTGATGAGGATGACGCCATTGGCACCCTGGGCACCGTAGATAGCGGTTGCGGAGGCATCCTTCAGGATATCCATGGTCTCGATATCGTTGGGGTTGATGGAGGCCAGGGCATTATCCGTACTGTTTCCTGTCTGAGCATCGATCACGACACCGTCGATCACGATGATAGGTTCGTTGGAAGAATTGAGGGAGTTGACACCACGGATGCGGATAGATGAACCACCACCCGGAAGACCGGAGTTCTGGGTCATCTGCACACCTGCCGCACGGCCCTGGAGGACCTGGTCGGCCGAAGTGGCTATGGTTTTGGAGATGGCGTCGGTTCCCACGGAAGCAACGGAGCCGGTAAGGTCGCGCTTCTTGATGGTGGAATAACCGATTGCGACGGCTTCTTCAAGGAAAGAGGCGTCCTCGGGCATCACTACGTTGATGGTGCTGCTCTCGCCGACGACTTCCCTTACGTCTTTGTATCCGAGGCAGTTGAAATAAAGGGTCTGCCCAACGGAAGCTTTGATTGCATAGGAGCCATCGCTTCCCGTGGTTGTGGCTGTGGAAGTCCCTTCAACCATGACGACGGCTGCAATGATGGGCTCGCCGGCAGGATCAGAGACAACGCCCTTTACCTCCTTCTGCTGTGCGGATGCCAGGATAGGCACCATCAGCAGGACGGCGGCGCAGAGCCCTCTCCAAAAGCTGGTTGATAACTTGATTTTCATAAAGAAATTCTGATTTTTTTGTTGATTAACAGTTTTACTTTATGTCGGGAAACATAGATACTTTTTTACAATGCAAAGTTCGGAAGGATTATCCTAATTAATAATGCGTGCGGAAACAACTCTTTTAAACATTGATACAAACCCCCGAAAATTGATACAAAAAGTTTTAATTTTGACAAAAACCGTAAAAATGTTTCGGTTTTAATACGAATTGTTGCGAAAATCGAAAGCATGTATCAAAAAGGTAAAACTATGTGACAGAAGCATAAAGGGGCCCCGTTTTTTATCTTTAATTTTGCATCGTGCCTTTATGTTCATGGGAAACACATAGAGTATCACGAATTTTTAAAGAAAAACTACTCACATGAAGAAGTTAACCACACTTATTCTGATGTCAGCCGCCCTGCTTACCTGCTGGTCCTGCCAGAAGGAAAGCGAGCTTGTGGAAACATTCGACAAGCCGACTGACGTTGTGAACCCCAATCCTCCGGCCCCGCCAGTGGATTTCACCAAGACTTCTCTGGGAGAGCTCGCTGCACAGCAAGGCATCAAACTCGGTGCTGCATTCACTTACAACGAGTATTTCCAGAATGACCAAGTTGCAGAAATCCTCAAGCACGATTTCAAAGCGGTTACCTTTGGTAACGAGATGAAGCACGACGCCATAGTCGGATCCACCGGTAAGATGAACTTTACCACCGCCGACAAGATGGTCGCCTGGGCCAATGAAGCAGGAACCGAGCTCTTCGGCCACGTACTCGGCTGGCACTCCCAGCAGCAGTACGAATACCTGGAGGAGCTCGCCGAAAAGGCTGCTGCCGACAACAGCGCTTCCCTCCTCCAGGACAACTGGAACTTCGAGGGTGGCAATCTGGACGGATATACCGCCAGCGGCATGGCCGTAACCACAAAGTACACGCACGTTTTTGCAGGAGAGTCTGCCGCCGAAGCCGAAGCTGACGGCGCAAGCCTCGCCTTTACCGTTGCCCTCGAGGCCGGCAAGCCCTACATCCTTTCGTTCTGGGCCCGTGCCGACGTTGCAGAAGGCGCGAAAGTGGTAGCCACCTCCGGTGACAACCAGAAAGCAGAGACCGAAATCGGAACCGAATGGGCAAAATATTCAGCCACGTTCAATACCAAGTCGGTCGGGGCCTTCTCCTATGAACTTGCTCCTACCAAGGGTGTCTGCATCGACAACATCCGCGTCATCGAGACCGAACCCGAAGAGGAAGAAGACAAGAGCGGAGTCGTCTATATCAATCCCTCGGCCCTCGAGGGAAGCACCGATTTCGAGAACTGCGTTCCCGGTGCCGACATCTCCGCATCCGGATTCAGCGCCCAGAACGGTGCATCCTACATGTCCATCACCGACGAGTATGCCAACAGCGGCAAGTACTGCCTCAAGCTGGACAACAGCGCCGGCGAGGTCAGCTCCGACCAGAGCTGGAAGATCCAGGCCCTGAGCGCCACCTTCGCAGTGGACAGCACCAAGACTTACCGCATCGCCTGGTACGGCCGCGCAAGCGCAGAGGCCGATTTCCAGATCGATGTCCGTTCCACCGTCACCTCCACCCAGTACTTCAGTTCTTCCTGGGGCGCATTCCCCAAGATGAGCGCGGACGAGTGGACCTATATGTACTATGACCTCAAGCCTAAAGCCGGCGACACCGAAATCTCCGTCGCCCTCTACGGCGGCGTGGCGGCAGTTACCTATTATATAGATGACTTCCAGATCTTCGAGGCCATCAAGGAAGGTGACTACACCAATTATATCGACAAGACCAACCTCCTCGTAGGTGCCGACTTCGAAGGCGGCAGTGATTGGGGAGTATTGAACGGTCCCGACTACGCCAGTATCGTAAGCCGCAACGATCCTACCATAGGCGCCAATGCCGATAAGGTGCATAGCGCCCTGCAGGCTCTCGCCATCAACAACGTGGGCACAGGCTTCACCGGCGGCAGCGCCTGGAAGATCCAGGTAGGCAACAACAATAAGGTAGATGTCACT
>JAILMV010000202.1 GCA_024692185.1 Bacteroidales bacterium
TGGCATTGCTGCTTTTGGTTTTAGGGAAATGCCATTCGATGTAGGGTTCGCACTGGTCCTTCTGGCGGTCGGGCATCTTGCCTTCGGGCCAGACTGCTTCTTTCTTATAGCCGGCGCGGTCCTCATCCGAAGCAAAGCGGGCCATCAGCTCTTCTTCGGTGGCGAGAGGCCCGAAATATCCCATCTGGACCATGAATTCGATAGCACGCTCGAAACCGAAGGCTCCGTGCCCCTTGCCCGGATAAAGATGGAGTTCTGCAGGAATTCCCATCCTCCTAAGCTGCCTATAGACCTGGGTGGAGCCATTGGGGGAGTAGGGGTCCATGCCTCCGTGATGCAGGCTGATGGGGCAGGTATGGTCGTCGAACTTGAAGACTTTGCTCATGGCAACATCGCTGCCGTAGCCGTCGCGGCTGGCCTGAGTGCCGGCCTCTCCGTCGGTGGTAACGTATGCGGGGGCATTGGC
Organism: Bacteroidales bacterium; assembly: GCA_024692185.1. Taxonomy (GTDB): domain Bacteria; phylum Bacteroidota; class Bacteroidia; order Bacteroidales; family UBA932; genus Cryptobacteroides. Next base: position 467 of record JAILMV010000202.1, read on the forward strand.
TATTGCCCAGTTGATGTGGCAGGGAACCTCGTCCAGCTTGTCGATGGGCTCATAGGCGGGGGTCTGCGAACTGGTGGCCAGCAGCAGGGTCAGATGCCCGCCTGCGGACATCCCCACCACTCCAATCTTCTCGGGGTCGAAGCCACGCTTCTTTGCCTGGCTGCGGACCAGCCTGACTGCCCTCTGGCCATCTTCCCAGGCCGTCTGGTAGATGGGCAGGCCCACCGGACGGGGAGTGCGGTAAACGAAGTTCACGCATTGCACGCCGCGGGCGGTCAGCTCCTCGCGCCAATATCTGATGAGGCTCATGTCGCAGCAGTTCTGGTATGAGCCGCCGGAGATAAGTATCATGCAGATTCCGTTGGGATTGGCAGGTTTGTCGAACCATTCCAAATAAGGAATGCGGAATTTGTCGGCCTTGAAACCATCTGCCTTGACCTCGTTGGTCATCGCGGCTATCTGATGCTCCTGCACGTCAGGCATCTTGTCCTTGGGCCATATCGGCTGGCGCTCAAACGCACCAAGTTGCAGAGCAACGAAAAGCAAAAGGATGGAGAAGATTTTCTTCATATTATACATTGTTTCTTTTCTCAAAGATAGGTAATTATTTTAATCTTTTTCGCGTTATTCGTAACTTGTTGACATATAGTTATTCCCTTGATTATCTCTGGTGAAAACGCACCAGAGATAATAATATAAGTCACTGATTATAAATCATCTGCAAAAAACGCTATTTACTATATGTCCAGGGTAAATGCAGATATTTTGCAATCTGCTCCAGAGTGGCATCTGTTTTCTTGTTCAAAAATTCAAGAAGATGAAACCGATCCTCTCTTGAAAGGAAGAAAATATCGTGAATGTCTTTGAATCGTCCGGTTTTCAGGAGTAATTGTGTCATTTGAGCATATACTGAATCGTTTTTACCAACGAACACTTCATTCAGATCATATTCGCTGCCGGTTACGGAATGTGTAGCCTCCAACATCTTTTCATAGCTGCCAAAATAACGGATTGCTCCATCGTAATCAATTATGTTGTAAGTGGAAATAATGAAATCTACAAGCTGTAATTGTTCTTTATGAGTCAGGTGACTGAACAATTTTTTCATTAGAGCATATGATAGATACCGCCCGTTCTCATTCATTATTCTAACCTGCTTGACAGCTCTTTTCATTCCGGATGAAGCCTCGCGTATTACAAGGCGCTCCGAAAAAGGGTGATCGCTTACGGCATAGGCGAGGAAATTCCACCTGTATTTTTCTGCCGCATCAGACAGCCTTCGCTCTACCGGATTATTATCCAAATAGATGAGGTTCGACCTGGCCATCTTATCTCCCTTCTTTGGAACGCTGCCGAAAGGCGAATGAAATACGTTCCCCTTTTCGTGACATACCTCGTTATGCTCCTTGGCAAAAACGGAAGTATAGTTCTGCGTAAAGGCAGAGAGTTCCGATTTGGAAGATGCTGATGAAGAATTGTGAAGATGATCGGGCATGATGCACAATTTGTAAACCTTGATTCCGGGATACTTCTGTTGTGTCACGCAAAAGATCGTGAAGAATAACAGGCAATCAAAAGTGTTGTAAAACAATAAGTTACCGTTAAGAGTCCGTTGGTAACTGTGGTTTATTATGTCCGGAAGGACGAATCTGTTCTGACCCCTCATATCTATCTGTATATAGTCCAATTACAAATATCGTAAAGTAAATGTAATTCTGAAAAGGATTTTTCCGTTTTTTATAATCGGCTAAGTATCAGAGATATGGTTGAACATCTCTGGTGAAAACGCACCAGAGGTAATCAGGTAAATAATTGATTAGCAGACTGTTAAAAAGAACGTCTATCGGTAAAGTTCGCCCAGCACTGCGAGCGAGCGTATGTTCAGGGGGATTTCCAGGTGGGCGGAGAGGTAGCGCAGCAGGGAGTCGGCAATTGCGCTGCGCTTCTTACCGTTCAGGGGATAGACCATGAATTCGGGCAGGGGAGAGGAAAGCAGGTCCTGGATTTCGCGGAGATTCTCGCCGGCGAAGGGTGCGATGTCTTCGATCGCGGGGGAGAAACCCAGCACGGAGATAAGTTCCATCAGCCAGCGTAGATGGTAGTTTTGGAAGTCGCCTTCGATGGCATCGAGGGTGAGTATGCTGCGTTCGCACCAGTCGAACAGGCCTTCCTCGGCTGCCCCGTCCTGCAGGGCCCTCCAGAGGACCTCGCTCATGAACAGCACTATCGCATTCTTGTCCGGGTTGGAACGTATTCCGTTGAGGGGATGGGATGCCGAGATGTCCTTCAGCCTCCAGAGATCGGATTTGCGGTTCTCGATCTCCTGCGCATCCAGTATGCTGAAGGGCATGTAGAGGGCTCGGGAGCCTCCTTTCCGGAGGCCGATTATGAAGCTTCTCCTACCGTATTCGCGGCTCAGAGAGTGCAGCACGAGAGAGCTGTCACCCAGTTTGGTCGTATTTAGCACAACGAGCTTCATATATGTCCACAAATATACTTATTTCCAGCAAAATTTCTTACCTTTGAAAACTTTGGTGTTTTACCTTAATCCACTTTTATCATGAAAAAATTCTTGCTTACAGCCCTGGCTGCAACCCTCTGTACTATTGCCTTCGCCGATGTGACTCCGCGCTGGCTCCGTCAGAACGCCATTTCTCCCGACGGGAGCAAGGTGGCCTTCGTGTATCAGGGGGATATCTGGATGGTTCCCGCTGCCGGCGGTGAGGCCGTACAGCTTACGACCAATCCCGCACACGACACCGAGCCCGTATGGAGTCCGGATAGCAAAACGGTCATCTTCGCATCTTATCGCGAGGGTTCCAAGGACATTTGGGCCGTATCCATCGAAGGCGGTGCTCCCAAGCGCCTCTCCGATTACGGCGGATCCCAGACTCCCTATGCAGTTTCGGCCGACGGCAAGATATATTTTACTGCATATTATCAGATGCCTGCCGAGTCCAGCGCCTTCCCCAAGAACGCTCCCACACTCTACAGCATCGACTACGCCGCCGCAATGGCAGCTGAAAAGGGCGAGACCGTGGATCCCGAGCGCGTTGCCGACGTCCGCGTATGGAGCGTATCGGTAAACCAGGCCGGCGTCATACTCTACGAGGACTATGTGACCCCCGAGGACCCCTGGCGCAAGCATCACACATCTTCCGCCGCCCATAACATCTGGAAGATAGAGAACGGTAAGCATAGCAAGCTGACCGATTTCATAGGCGAGGACAAGAGCCCCGTGTTCGCCCCTGACGGAGTGCATTACTACTACCTCAGCGAGCAGGACGAGACTCCCGTCGAATCCAACGGATGGGCCGGCGATGCCAATGTCTGGAAGTCCGACATCAACGGTGCCGCCCCTGTGCGCGTGACCAATTTCAAGGACAATCCCGTCCGCTACCTGAGCATCAGCGGCGACGGCACCCTCTGCTATTCCTGGAACGGTGACCTCTACACCCAGAAGGAAGGTTCCGAGCCCGTGAAGCTGGCCATCAGCATCAAGAAAGACGAATTCCAGCGCGAGCATACCTACCGCATAGCATCTTCCCTCTCCGGCCTGACCGGCTTCGGGGCATCTCCCAATGGCAAGGAAGTGGCGGTCGTATGCCGCGGCGACGTGTATGTGACTCCTCTCGAACTGGGAGATACCCGCCGCATTACCGATACTCCCGAGGCCGAGCGCGACGTCTGCTTCAGCAAGGACGGCCGCAGCCTTTTCTACTCTTCCGAAAGGAACGGAGAATGGGCCATCTACAAGACCAGCCTCACTGACAAGAAAGATAAGCTCTTCACCTTCTCCACCCAGATGAAGGAAGAGCGCGTGACCCCCGAGGGCCAGGTCTGCTTCGCTCCTTCGGTGTCGCCCGACGGCAAATGGCTGGCCTATCTGCGCAACCGCACCGGAATAGTTATCTGCAGCACCGACGGCGGCAAAGAGAAGGTCCTTCTTCCCGAGGGCGTGAACTATTCCTATTCCGATGGAGATCTCTCCTTCGAGTGGAGTCCGGACAGCCGCTACATCCTCTCCAACTACCAGGGCGAGCAGCGCATGTACAACGACGACATCTGCCTGATAGAAGTCGCTACCGGCAAGCTCACCAACCTTACCCAGAGCGGATATTCCAATGGCGATTTCAAGTGGGCCATGGGCGGAAAAGCAATGACCTTCACCTCCGACAAGGCCGGCTACCGCAGCCACGGCAGCTGGGGCGCCGAGGGCGATGTTTACATCATGTTCTTCGACGACGAGGCCTACTACAAGTTCACCCGCGACAATGATTACCAGAAGATAGAGGACCTGCTGAAGGACGAAAAGCAGGCCGCAAAGGATAAGAAGAAAGAAGAGAAAGAGGCCAAGGACAGCACCAAGACCAAGAAACCCGAGAATCTGGAGCTCGAACTTGAAGGCCGCTTCGACCGCATTGTCCGCCTTACCCGCAATTCCGGCCGCCTGGGCGATTATTATCTTACTCCCGACGGGCAGAAGCTCTATTACAGCGTCCAGCTCGAAAAGGGCCGCGACCTGGTATGCATCGACCGCAAGGAAGGAGGCATCAAGGTGGTCAAGAAGGGCTTCAGCGGTTTCTTCGTTCCCTCGCCCGACGGAAAGACACTCTTCTCCATAGGCCGTCTGGGAGTCTCCAAAGTCGATCCCAAGACCTTCTCCACCAAGGGAATCAGCTTCCGCGGAGAGTTCGAATACTTCCCCGACAAGGAGCGCGAATACATCTTCGACCACTGCTGGAGGCAGGTCAAGGAGAAATTCTATGTGGTCGACATGCACGGCGTGGATTGGGCCAAGGTTGGCGAAAATTATCGTCAGTTCCTGCCCTATATCACCGACAACTTCGCTTTCCGTGAACTGCTTTCCGAGATGCTCGGCGAGCTTAACGGATCGCACACCGGAGCACGCTACAGCGGCTCTGCCATAGGTACGGGCCATTTCGGAGTGATCTTCGACGAAGCATACCAGGGCAAGGGCCTCAAGATAAAGGAATTCCTCCCCGGAAGCATACTCAAGACCATGGTTCCCGAGATGAAGGAGGGCGATATGATACTCTCCATCGAAGGCAAGGAAATCGAAGCCGGCACTCTCTGGTACAAGGCTCTCGCCCGCAAGAATGGCAAGCGCATCATCATGGGTATCAAGGTCGGCGGCAAGGAGAAGGATATCCTGATAACTCCCAATGGCAATGATACCGAAGGCTATTACCAGCGCTGGGTGCGCAACAACGAGAAGCGCGTTGCCGAACTCTCCGGCGGCAAGGTGGGCTATGTGCATGTGCGCAGCATGAACTCCGCAAGCTTCCGCGAGGTCTATTCCAAGGCGCTCGGCAAGTACCGCACCTGCGATGCCCTTATCGTGGATACCCGCAACAACGGCGGCGGCTGGTTGCACAACGACCTGGCCACCTTCCTGGACGGGAAGAAATATACCGAGCGCAAGGTCCACGATGTATATTTCGCACCCGAACCTTACGACAAGTGGGTAAAACCTTCCTGCGTGGTGGTCTGCGAGGCCAACTATTCCGACGCCTGCGGCTTCCCTTATTGCTACCGTGCCCTCGGCACCGGCAAGATAATCGGAGCCCCCGTTCCCGGCACCGCCACTTCTGTGTGGTGGGAGAACCAGGTGGATCCTTCGCTGGTGTTCGGCATCCCTCAGATAGGCTCCTGGAGCGTAGCCAACGGCCGATATCTGGAGAACCTGCAGCTCGAGCCCGACATCGTGGTCTATAACGATCCTGAAAGCGTGGCACGCGGCGAGGACAAGCAGCTCGAGGCTGCCGTTGCCGAAATGCTCAAGGAAATAGGCGAATGACACGCAATCGCGGATTCCTGGCCCTTAGCCCCCTGCTGGTTTTCCTGGGGGTGTACCTTGTGTCTTCCTTCCTGGCGAAGGATTTCTACAAGGTCCCGGTCGTGTCCGCGTTCTTGATAGCTTCCGTTTACGCCCTTGCCATCTCCAAAGGCAAAGGCCTCGAAGAGAGGGTGGCCATCTTCTCCCGCGGGGCGGGGGACCGCAACGTACTGCTGATGATATGGATCTTCGTGCTGGCAGGCGTGTTCGCGGCCACTGCCAAGGCCATAGGCAGCATCGATGCCACCGTGGCCTTCACCCTCAGGATCCTTCCCGGAAAGTTCATACTGGTCGGCCTTTTCCTGGCCGCCTGTTTCATATCGATGGCAATAGGTACCAGCGTGGGAACCATAGTCGCGCTGGTGCCTATAGCCTCCGGCCTGGCCTCCGGAGTGGGCGCCCCCCTGCCGCTGATAGTGGCGGGAATCGTGGGAGGAGCCTTCTTCGGGGACAATCTCTCCTTCATCTCCGATACCACCATAGCATCTACCCGCAGCCAGGGCTGCTCGATGAAGGATAAGTTCAAGGCCAATATCTGGATAGCCGGCCCGGCCGCGATAGTGGTCGCCTTGCTATACATCTATTTGGGCAGGGGCTTCAGCGCCACTCCGACTCCCGGAGAATTCAATTTCCTGCTGGTGCTGCCTTATCTGGCCGTGATAGTGCTGGCGCTCTTCGGCCTTAACGTACTTGCAGTGCTGGGTATAGGAATAGGACTGAATGCCATAATCGGGCTGGCCCTGGGCAAGTTCGGCTGGGTGGGCTTCCTGGAGTCCGCCGGCCATGGGGTTGCCTCCATGGGCGACCTGATAATAGTCACAATGCTGGCCGGGGGAATGCTGGAGGTAATCCGCGAGAACGGAGGCATAGACTATATAATACATCTTCTTACCAAGAGGATTTCCGGACGCCGCGGGGCCGAGTTCAGCATTGCCGCGCTGGTGAGCCTTGCTAACATCTGCACGGCCAACAATACCATCGCGATCATCACCACCGGAAGCATAGCCAAGA
>JAILMV010000019.1 GCA_024692185.1 Bacteroidales bacterium
CCCATCAGTATCAGAGGATGGACCTTGGAAATGCCGTCGATAACTTTTATCAGTTCCTCGGCATAGGCCTTCAGTTCGGGCCAGCTATCGTTTACCGGCTCATTGTAGAGTTCGTAGATGACGTTGGGGCAGTCTGCGTAGCGCTCTGCCACTATGCTGAAGAATTCCTTGGCCTCTTCCAGGTGCAGCACATGAGAATGCCAGTCCACGATAACGTAGGCGCCGCATTCGATAGCGCCGTCCACCACTCCGTAGAGGCAGTCGAGGGCGAATTCAGGCTCGTCCATATATCCTCCGTGGATGCCTGGATTGTCGGCCTTGGCGTGGGAATCCGCTCCTATTGCGGCACGGAACACGGGCACGCCCCAATCTTCCGAAAGACTGCGGACGGCCCCCTTGTTGTAGAAACGGGGCCAGATGTTGTGCCAGCCGAAACTTATGCCGCGCATGGTCACGGGCTTGCCGTCGGCCGTCAGCTGGGTACCTTCGACTTTAAGGGGTGCGAGCTTGGGGGCGGAACTGTTGCATCCGGCAAACAGGATCATGGCGATAGCTACAAGGGTCAAGGGATTTTTCATAATATTATTTCTTGATGGGGTACAGGTGGATTAGGAACACTATCAAGAGTGCTATGGCTGCAGGGAAGAGCGAGAAGAGGTTCCATATCATATTGCACACCGATGCTTCGTTGGTAATGGTAACCACCGTCTGGCCGGTGACAGGATCAGTGCCCGAAATGAAACCGGCAACGCCCAGCAGCATGGCCACGAGGGCTCCCGAAATGGCGGAGCCAAACTTCTGGGCCATGGTTCCGGAAGAGAAAATGAGTCCGGTGGAGGAGGTGCCGTTCTTCTCGGTCGCATAGTCGGCAACGTCGGCGTACATCGACCAAAGCAGCGGGGAATACAGTCCGATACCGATTGAAGTAAGGATTACCATCGCTACCATTACCCAGATGTACCTCGGGTCCATAGGGATGAAGAAGAAGGCTATCGAAGTGACTGCGCAGATGATGGCCGCGATGCGGAAGGCGCGGCGCTTGGATCCGACCCTTTTGGTAAAGGCCGGCGAAAGACCGCCGAAGATCATGCAGGTTACCTCGCCGAAGGTCATGAACACGGTGTAGTTGATTATGAGTCCGTTCACCGTAACGTCCCCGTGCAGGCAATACTGGAGCAGATAACCTGCCACAGCATAGCGGAAACCATTAAAGAAATTGGTGCAGATGCCAATCAGAGTCAGATAGATCCAAGGCTTGTTGCGGAAGAGGTCCGCGAAGGGCTTGAAGGAGAACTTCTCGGCGCGTACCGGCTTGAGGCGCTCCTTGGTAAGGAGGCCGCAGGCAAGGGTTCCAAGGGCGGCAAGGCCTCCCAGGACGGCGCCTAACACGGCATACTGATGCTGCTCGCTGCCGCCTACCAGTTTCTGGAGATAAGGGAAGGAAAGCAGGGTCACGAAGCCCATTGCGTATGCTCCTACCATACGATAAGAGGAGAACTGATTCTTCTCGTTGTCATCGTCGGTCATCACTCCCAGTAGCGAGCCGTAAGGCACGTTCACTGCGGTATAGACCGCCATCATCAGCAGGTAGAGCGAATAAGCCCAGATACGTTTGCCCGTAATGCCCAGGTCCGGTGTGTATAGCAGGAGGGCAAAGACAAGTCCCAGAGGAATGGCTCCGAATATCAGCCAGGGCCTGTAGGTGCCCCAGCGCGATTGGGTGCGGTCCGCAAGCGCTCCCATCATCGGGTCGGTGACTACGTCGAAGAGACGGGCCACCAGCATAAGCGTGGCGGTATCTGCCACGGTAAGGCCGAAGATGTTCGTAAAGAACAAGGGGAAGGCGATGGACATGACTTTCCAGGTAATGCCTCCGGCGGCGGCATCCCCAAGGGCGTATCCGATTTTCTCCGAGAATTTTACCATAGTTTATTTCCTGTTAAGGTTTTTGTCGATTAGGCTGTTCAGCCTTTCGACGCTGAGGCCCGTACGGTATCCGTCGGGGGCCGTATTCATGCAGTAATCTACCAGACGATCGATGCTGGAGGTAGCCACGTGCATGCGGGTGTCGCTGGATGCATAGTAGATGAACACTTTTCCATCCTCGTCGGCGATCCAGCCGGCCGAGAACAGCACGTTCATCACGTCACCTATGTATTCTTCGCCCTCGGGGGCCATGAAGAAGCCGGCAGGTTCGGCTATCACCTTGGTAGGATCTTCCAGGGCGGTCATGTACATATAGAGCACATAGCGCAGGCCGGAGGCGCAGTAGCGCACGCCGTGGGCCAGGTGCAGCCAACCCTTGGAGGTCTTGAGGGGAGCGGGACCTTCGCCGTTCTTGGCTTCCTTGATGGTGTGGTAGATGCGGGTGTTTATCAGCTTCTCCTCGCGGATCACTGCGCCATCCATGGTATCTACAAGGGCCCAGCAGATGCCGCCGCCGCTACCGGCGTCGATGAATCCGTCCTGAGGCCTGGTGTAGAGGGCATACTTGCCGTCCACGAACTCGGGATGCAGCACCACGTTGCGCTGGTGGCTGGGAGACTGGATGTCCGGGAGACGTTCCCAGTTGCGGAGGTCCTTGGTACGGACCACGCCTGCCGCCGCCACTGCCGAAGAAGTGTCGCCTGCAGGTGCGTCGGGGTCCTTGCGCTCTACGCAGAAAATGCCGTAGATCCAACCATCCTCGTGGGCGGTAAGGCGCATGTCGTACACGTTGGTGGCAGGTTCACCGTACTCGGGCAGGGTGATGGGGCGGTCCCAGAAGCGGAAGCCGTCCACACCGTTATCGCTGTCTGCGACCGCGAAGAAAGACTTGCGGTCGGCACCTTCCACGCGGACCACCATGCAATAGCGGCCGCCAAACTTTATGGCACCGGCGTTGAATGCGGCGTGGATGCCGAAACGCTCCATCAGATAGGGATTATCTGCCGGATCGAAGTCATATCGCCATTCCAGAGGTGCATGGTCCGCGGTAAGTACCGGATTCTTGTATCTCTCGTATACACCATTGTTCTCGATAGGAACATTGATTCTTTCCAAAAGCTCCTCGTGACGCACACGGAGGAAGCGCTCTCTCTCTTTGAAGTCCATATGTCTATAGTAAAGCTATATTGTCGAATTCAGTAAACTTGACGAAGTCATCTGCATACTCGAATCCCTTCCAAGGGCCGTAGAAGTGCTCGGCTCTGTCGTGGGCATTGCGCCACGTCAGCACATACACCAGAGGGAAGTCCTTGATGCAGGGGTAAAGGGTGGCTGTCCACCAGTCGGGGCTGGTAAGGCCTTCCAGGCCAGTCTCGGAGAGGGCAATAAGCTTGCCATGTTCCTTTCCGAGGCGGTCCAGGTATTCCAGGGTGGGGATGAGCTTGGAGCGGAAGAGCTCGCAGGCTGCCTCCATACCGCCCTCGTGGCCATTGTAAGCATAGGCATCCAGGCCCATTATGTCGATGATGTCATCTCCCGGATAGCGCTCCATATAGCCCTCGGCATCCACGTCGAGGTTGGGAGAGAAGCACCAGACTATGTTGTCGAAGCCGCGCTCGCCTTCCAGGTACTCGTAGGTGAGGCGGAAGAGGGCCTTGTACTGCTCGGTGGTGCAGAGTTTCTGTCCCCACCAGAACCAGCTGCCGGTGTTCTCGTGCCAGGGGCGGAAGATGAAGGGAATCAGCTTGCCATCGGCACCGCGGAGGGTATCGAAGAAATTGCCCAGAGTCTGGAGCCAGCCCATGAATACTTCATGGTTCTCCCCACCTTCGAGGACGGATGCTACCACCCGGTCGGAACTGATGTCCCAGGCCGTGCCGCCGGTAAGGATGTTACGGGGATGCCAGGAGAAGGTGACCACTCCCCCTCTCTCCACGTGCTTGACAGCGGCCCTGCGGATGAGTTCGAAGGGAACCTTGTCAAGGCTGGCGGAACCGCCGAGCTCGATCTCGCCGAGTTCGAGGCCAAGAACTGCAGGATACTTGCCGCAGACATCTTTTATGTCGGAACGCTCCAGGGCATCGCCCGAGGCATCTTCTACCTTCCAGCTATGTCCATAGCAGAGGTCGTCCTGGTGTCCGTACATTATCTTGCCGGCCTGGACGGATGCTCCCAGCGATTCGGTAAGGAGCTCGCGACCGGTTTTGTCGCCGTTCCCGCAGCAGGCTGCGAGAACGATGGCTGCAAATGCGTAAAATAACTTCTTCATCTTACTTGCTGGCATTGATTATTGCATCTTTTATAAGCGATTTGCTCCATTTGGGGACGCTGCGGTCGGCTCCGTCACTCAGAAGCATCCAACAGAAACAGGCCATGCCATATTGTTTGCATGTCTGAACATAGCACTTGCACTGTTTGGCTATTTCGGACTCATTGCGTTCCGCAGTCGCGCCATATTCCCCGATAATGACAGGCACACCTTTCGTTGCCGCAAGCCGGGCAATGGTCTTTATCTGATTCTGTATCTCATTTTCGGCAGATGTCGTCCATGTAGTCTGGGCGGAAGCCGACTCGTCCATGGCGAAACTGTAAGGAGAATAACTATGGAACTCCGCAATAAGATGGCCCTTTGCACTGTCTTCAGGCACATTCAACGCCTCGAACGCCTCAGGCGTAGAACTGGCGCAATAGTCATTTATGACCAAATTCCTGTAAGCATTGTTGCCTCCCGTAGCGCGAACAGTGTTCACAAAGTCTTGATTGTAGTTGTCTATATAAGTATAGCTGGATGCAGATTTCGGCGCATTCCAGTTGTTCCCTGCATCAAGCATTTCGTTGAAACTCTCGAACAGCAGTTTCGAATCATAGTTCTTGAATCGTTCAGCAATCTGCCGCCAGAGAACGATGAACCTGTCCTTGGTCGCGTTGTAGACAGTTGCATCCGCATGCAGCCAGCCATCAGTTCCGGTGTCGTGGTGGACATTGAGGATACAGTACATGCCCGCGTCAAGAACATAATTCACGACTTCTTCGACTCTCTTCATCCAAGATTCATCGATATTGCCGTCCGCATCCATGTGCTGATACCAGGTCACCGGCACCCTTATTGCCCCGAAGCCGGCATCGGCGAACATTTTCATCAGTTCCGCCTTGGTGACCGGCTGTCCCCATCCGGTTTCAAATTTAGTGACACTTTGCCCGTCGAGCCAGTCGCCGCAGGTATCGAGCGTATTTCCCAGGTTCCAGCCTGTCTTCATATTTACCACCGCCTCAGATGCTTTTTCCCATCCCACATCGGGAGAAGTGTAACTTTTGAGCTCCGGTACCTGCTCCCTGTTAATCGTATGGGGATTGCCCAAGACTTTCTTCCAGTCATCCACGGAATTGTTCCAGGAATCCGCATATAGCACCGGCTGGTTGTTCACATAGTTGTTCCAGTTAAGGAAATAGAGCCATGGAGCGCCTTCAGCAAAATAGCCGTCGATATCCAGCAGATTGCCGAATTCACTGACTGTCACCATTTTCCTGCCCTCTACAGAGTCGTTTATGAGTTGGAACCGGTCGGCATGTGTAAGCCATTTATTGTCATAGAAATCACCTCCGACTATATCGACATATTCGTCGCCGGGATACCATGCCTGAAGGTCTGTGACTGAAGCGAGCTTGCCGGCACTGCTTGTCTGGACCGTCCATACCCAGATGAGATTGTGAAGTCCATACTCTTCTGTGAAGAGCTTGTACATATACCTCCAGAGTTGCTTGCAGGGTTCAGATCCTCCGTAACCCCACCAGAACCATGCCCCCCAGGTGTAATCTCCGGCAGCTTCGTGCAGAGGCCTCCACAATACCGGGATTCCGGCGTCTTGAAGTATCTTGAGATATCCCGCGACCTGATCGAGCTGTCTTACGAGATCATCATGCTGCCATGTGCCCTCCTTGAGAGCCTCTGTTATGCTGTAAGCTTTTGTGCTGTACGAAAAATCACCGTCGGAGATAGTCGTTCCGTGTGCAACGGATTCGGAAGTTGCAGCATTCCAGTGCCACCCGATCTGAACGATATTATGGGCTTCCCAAGCATTCTTGACAGGAGTGATATCGGAGTAATCAGGGCCCCAGTATGGGCTTCGAACCCAATTGTTGTGAAGGTAGTCAAAGCCAACTATGGCCGGATACGAACCAGTCTGGCTGTAGATATAGTCGGTGTAGGTCGTTTCCCACGCCGTACCGCCCATAGCCCCGGAAAGAGTCTTGGAGCCGTAGCAGTCAAGAAGATAACTGTACAATCTCCTGGCCGGATCCCCTGCTTTCGGATCGCTGAGCGACTGCGTGACATTCCCGATTCCATAACGCTCGCCGGAGTATTCCTTCTCCTTCATGGTAAAGTGAATCGCGACCTCTTTACTGTATGTCACCTCGTCTCCATAGCTGACAATGGTTCCTACAGGAAAAACCAGCGAATAAGTTTCTCCCGAAACAAGTTCGGCAAGATTGACAAATATGCCCTTGTCACGCGTTTCAACCGAAGAAATCACAGCCTCAGGATCAAGCTTTAGCGAAGAAAGCTTGGGTGTCTTCATATTGCGGTCGAATTTCAGGGTGACGGCAAGGGTCGGGCCCTCAATATCCGTGGATCCGTCTTCCGGGCTGATAGAGAGCAGTTCCGGCTCGACGGGATTCTCCACGACAGGATCTTCACCACATCCATAGAAAAGTACTGTGCCTAACAGGGCTACAATCAAAGAGTGCAGGTATTTCATATCTGAACAATTATCAGGACCCGGAGGGAGGGTCAGCCCCCTCCGGGCAAAAAGAATTACAATGCTACAACCTTGGTGAATGTCAAGCCTGAGCCTTGAATAATGATACCTATATTATCCTGTTCTTCGGCAGAGCCCTTCTTCGCCTGAATATTGTCCAGGATTTCCTGAGTCAGAATAACCTTGGTGCAACGGTCCAGAATGCCATCTGCAAACCAACCATAAACATCGGTAGGCACCAGCGTCTGGTTGAATACAGTACCGGCAGTATTGTCAAAATTGATACCGCTCCAGTCACCATAATTGAACTGGGCCTGATCCCACTGCTGGTCAACCTGGGTGTAATAAAGTGACATTTCTGCTCCGGCAGCCAAACCTTCAAACTTGGATGCGGGGATTAAAACACGGCCGCCGTCACCCCAGGTAATCTGAGTCTTTCCTTCCCAGAGGGTCCTTTCCTGAGGAATTTCCTGAAGAATCTCAATCAATGTAAAGGTGAGGCCTGAACCCTGGATGATGATTCCAAGTTCGGACTGCCCTTCGGCGTCACCCTTCTTGGCCTCTATGTTGTCGAGTATCTCCTTGGTAAGGACAACCTCCGTGCAACGATCGAGGATTCCGTCTGCAAACCAGCCGTAAACATCGGTAGGCACCAGCGTCTGGTTGAATACAGTACCGGCAGTATTGTCAAAATTGATTCCGCTCCAGTCGCCATAATTGAACTGGGCCTGATCCCACTGCCCCTCGACCTGGGTATAGTACAGGCGCATCACGGTTCCCGGAGTAACTCCGAGGAACTTGGACGCGGGAACGAGTACACGGCCGCCGTCACCCCAGGTAATCTGGGTCTTGCCTTCCCATGCAATAATACGGTTAATCTCCAGCAGGACCTCAATCTGGGTAGGACAAACCTCCTTGTCGCCGCTCAGAAGCTCGAATGTGATACTATAAGTACCAACCTTATTGTAGGGCATAACGAATGATATCTCGTCGTCCGTGCGCTTGAGATACTGGGTAACCTTGGCATCGCCGATGTAGATACGGTCTATCATCATAAAGTTGGTACCCTTCAACGTAACGGTTGCTCCAATATGCTCAGCTGCAGGCATTTCATTCACTACGATGAAAGAATCGTAGTTTACGGTGATATCCTCACCGGGTTCCACGGTCTCGCCATTGGCGAGTTTCAGGACTATCTTGCCGGCAACGGAAGTGGCCGCGGTAGTAATTTCGATAGAGCCGTCCTTAAGTTCGAAAGCCTCTTCTTTGCCGCCGAGAGTAACGCCCGTAATCAAATCAAGATCGGTACCGCTCACCTTGATCACATCCCCCGCTGTAATAGTGAGGGGATCGATTCCGGTGACTGTAGGATGTACAAGCGTATAAGCCACGTCGAAAGTGCCGCCGTTGGCTATGGAAAGCGTGGCATTGCCTTCAGTGGCCTTTGCAGGGACGGTCGCCTTGATGGCCCCGCCGCTCAAACTGAATTCAACCGCTCCGGCGCCCGCGAATGAAAGCCCGGTAACGAGGTCGAGATCGCTGCCGCTGATGGTCAGTTCGGAGCCCGCTTTCACGGGTGAAGGTGATGTAGTGAGGCTGCCGGGTTTAACCAAAGTGACAGTTCCCGCAGCGACATCAACCGCTGCATAAGAAACTCCTTTTACATCGCCGTCCTGCGCTTCGCCAGGGATGGCGAGAGTAAGCGTTTTCCAGTCTTCACTGACGCTGAAATCAGTCACGCTCGCATTCTGGAACTCCACCGACTTGATCATGCAGAGATACGTTCCCTTGACTGTAAGAGTTGCCCCTGCCTTGTAGTTGGAGGCTGAAATACCCGTAATCGTAGGATTGCCTATCGCAAGACTGTTCTCCGAAGGATAAAGATTGGCGAAAGCATCAGGATTCTCAATTTGGTCGGCATCACCAAGACTTATCTTTCCTGAAATGGCATGCTCGGGAACCACGATCTTGAGTTCATGACGACTCTGACTGACAATGTCGTTAGAGATGGCATCACCTCCGAAAACCACTTCCTGAATAAGGTTGAGGTAGTCTCCCGTAATGGTGATCTCATCTCCCGGCATTGCCGAAGCCGGAGAGAAGGAAGTGAACACAATAGGTTCTGTGTAGGTGAGTTCCACAGCAGAAGAAACGGTTTTGCCGCTCTTGCTCTTCAGTGTGATCAAGCCTACTTCCGGGCCTTCCACAGGGATGGTGACAGTAATTTTGCTGGGCGTGCCGCCGGTCTCAACCGTTATATCAGTAATGGGATCGATGCCGGGAATATTCACTTCAGCCACTTTGTCGAGATTGGCACCGACTATTGTCAAAGTACCGCCTCGGTAGACAGGGTTGGGGCCGAAGGCACTCAAGGCGATATCATTGTCGCCAAGAGCGAACTGGTCGGTGCTCAATTCTTCCTGCTGGCATCCTGCAAACAACATTGCCGCTGCTGCAAGGATTGCTGATATCTTGAAAATATTCTTTTTCATATTACCGTTCTATTAGAAGTTATTGGGCAGGGACTACACGGATATTGTCGATTGCAATGACAGGAGTACATGCAGTACCGTTTACGCCGCCGTGCCATACGAAGAAGGAAAGTCCGGTGAGCTGACTCTTGTCGATTACGCTTCCCGAATCCTTTCCTTCGCAAGTATAAATGAAGGTGGTGAGAGGGAACGATGCAGTCATCCATTTGCCTCCGGTATCATAGGGTTCGGCAGATGTCCATGGCCTCCAGAGTCCACGGGGGAATGTAGCATCGCTGAAGTAGTTGTTATTGCCGTTCGCGCTTGTCACCTGCTTGTTTCCTGAAAACATAAGTTGCATTGCGCAACTGCCCCAGGGATTGCTTGCAGGGATGAGGTACTCGAACTTGAGAGTCAGGCCGCCGACTCCGTATTTGTCGATGTAAGAGGCAAATGTGGGGAGTGACGAGAGCTCCGGATGAGCCGAAGTGCTTCCCTCATCGGGCCAGTAATTGAAGGAAAGAGGATCCTCGGCCCAGTCGGCACCTGCTTCTCCCTGAAGGTCGCTCGTGAAGACTATGTAATTGCCGTCAAGTGCGGGGAAACCGTCTGCGCCCGGTGTATGGACAAGACCTGCGCCGCTGCGCCAGCCATACCCTTCAGCAAATCCACCGCGGGATCCGTCCCAGTCGAAGAGGATATTGCGGTCGTCGAGATACTGGAATTTGCTGCGACCGGTCCCGGAATATGTGGTTACCGTCACCCTTCCGGCGGGAGCGCCTGCGGGGACTGCAAAAGTCAGTTCAGTCATGGAAACAGTGATATCGTCATGGGGAACCTCCACTCCGGAGAACGAAACCACGATAGGATTCGAACTGTCTTCAACAAAGTAATTGCCCTTGATGGTAACCGTCTCGCCGGACTTCGCCCACTCGTTCGACATCGAATTTACGACAGGAGCGGGAGGCAGTACCCTGAAAGGGTATGCAAGTGTATCCTTCTGAGAACCGTAAATAAGATACATCTGATCTGTGTTCACGACAGGAAGACTGGCCGGAACATTCACCAGCATGGTATTCTTTGTAATATAACTAGTATTCAGCAAGGCCTTCTGGTCGCTGAACCAGATTTCCCTGACGCTGGTAAGATTGTCTCCGACAATGCAGAGGACCTCGTCCATATATGCCTGTTCGATGAGAACATCCTGAGAGGTATAGCGGACGAAAGCGACCGAAGGCTTGTCCTCGGTCAGGCGGAACCGGTCAGGATAATCGGCCCTTTCGCAGGAAGACAGGCCTGTTGCGAGGATTCCTGCCGCAAAAATTCCGGTGAGTTTTATAAATGTGTTTTTCATCCTGAAATCCGATTAAAAATTAAAACTGTAGGTGGCGCGGACATCGATTTCTTCGATTTCCCCGTCCGTCGCCATATTCTTGTTGAATACGACATCTTCCGTAGGGAACGGAATAGTGAAACTTGCCTGCGTCACTACAATGTTGTCGTAGGTGTTGTCGTACCATACATCGCCCTTGACCGCACTGCCAGATGCTGAAGCATCGATATAATTGGCAGCCCAGGTTCCGGGGCCGACATATTTTCCTGTATCCTCGTCGAGGACGTAGAGTTTGTAAGCCGCATCCAGTCCATTGTAAGTCGATCTTCTCTGGCCTTCCAGTTCAGCCTTGACAGCTGCAAAATCGTAGTAAGAACGGCGTACAAAATCGTACCAGCGGTCGCACTCACCTGCAAGTTCAAGTCTGCGCTCCTTCCAGATATCGTCGAACGTGACTGACGGAAGATCGTCAACTCCTGCCCTCTGACGAACATAGTTGACATACTCGAGTGCGGTCTTGGCATCTCCGGTGAGAAGACTCGCCTCCGCATAAACCAGATAGATATCGGCAAGTCTGAGTATGTGAGTGGGAAGCTGATATGCCATGTTCTTGGGATCTGTGCCTGTAGCCTGATTATGATCGTAGTTGTCGCCATAAAGATGCTTGACATTATTGGCACCGGTCTGGCACTGCATCGAACCTCCCGGGCCGCCCTTGCCATAATCGGTATCATAGATGAACCTGAACCAGTCGAATCCTCCCTTGTCGGTCCAGAAATAATCGTACACGTCGCCCGCCATCATCATAGTGGCCTTGCGACGGACATCCTTCTCGTTTTTCCTGACTACGGGATCGTCATAAGGAGCCACGCCGAATGCGTCCTGAAGGTCGACCGAAGGGCCGCCCCAGCCGCCCCAACAGTCGCCCTGATCACCGAAACCTACCATGGCGAGGTCGCTCTGGAGAGTGTTCTGCTGTGTCCACGGATCGCGTCCTGCACTCCACATCCAGGAGATGAGACACTCACCTGTGGTGTTATAGTCTTTGAGACGGAAAATCTGGCTGTAATTGGGATCGAGGCTGCGCCCGGAATGCTCGACTACGTCTTTGGCATAAGTGACGGCTTTTGCAAGGCAGGCCTTGGCAAATTCGCCTGTAATATTGCCTTCAAGACCGGCCTGGGTGAGGTAAACCTTTGCAAGCAGAGCCTCTGCGGCATAATAATCGATACGGATGTTGTCGCCGAATCCGCTCGTCTGCTTGGGGAGCAATTCAAGTGCCTTCTCCAATGTCATCACGATATACTCGTAAACATTGGCCTTGGTCACCTTGTGAATGTTGTTGTAATCACCGGAATTGATAAGTTCGGTGTTGTTGTGCACAATAGGGACTTCGCCGAAAGTACGTACCATGAAGAAGTAAGCGAAAGCCTTCCATGTGAGGGCTTCACCGATATACTTATTCTTGGCCTCCTGACTGGGGCCTTCAGATTTCAGAATATTGTCGATGACGGTATTGGCGTGCCCGTTGACAGCCCAAAGGGAATATGCCATGTTCATCACCGATGCCGTGGTTCCGTTAGGCGAGAGTTCCGTGAACTCAGTAACATCTTCGCCTCTTCCCATGAACATATTTCCGGACATCACTTCCCCTACCTTGAAGAAGCCGCGCTGGAAATCGTACCAGGGAGAGTTGTAGAGATAATTCACACCCTGTTCGCACTGCTGGTCATTCTTGTAGAAGTTGTCGACATTGTAGTTGTCTTCGGCGGGGCGGTTCAGGAATTCAGAACAGGAACTCAAAATGGCTGCAAGAAATGCAACCGACAATACTTTTGTTACTATATTGCTTTTCATATTCCTTCAGTTTTAAAAAGTGATGTTTACTCCGCAGGAGTACATGGTAGGAGAAGGATAACGTCCGTTGTCAAGGCCATATGTCAGGCCTGTCGAATCCTGGGTGCTGGCACCGACTTCAGGATCATAGCCTGAATACTTGGTGAGTGTCCAAAGGTTCTGTATGTTGACATAGACACGCACATTCTCCATATGAGCCTTGCCCAGTACATTCTTGGGCAGGGTGTAGCCCAGAGTAAGGTTCTTCAGACGGATATAAGAAGCGTCTTCGACATAACGGTCGCTGATGCGGTCGTTATCGTTAGGATCGGAGGATGTCGCACGCGGGGTCTTGGTCTTGGGGTTGGAAACAACGACATTGTTCACGTCATAGAACCAACCGTCTGAATAGACGCCATCGGCAGGTACGAGGACAGCGCGGTCTGCAATCTTGTCGGCAATCTGGTTGGTCCAGGTGCTTGCCATATGGGTAAGCGTAATGGCATTGTAGTTCATGACCTTGTTGCCGTAACTCCCGTTGAAGAATACACTGAGGTCGAAGTTGCCATAGCGGAAGGTGTTGGTCCATCCGAATGTAAACAACGGCAGAGGAGAACCGATATTCGTACGGTCGTTTTCGTCAATGACGCCGTCACCGTTGATATCCTTGAACTTTATGTCGCCTACCCAGGTGGTGCTGTTTTTATTATAGAAAGAAGCATCATTGTGGCTCCAGGTGCCGTCAGCATTCTTGACCATCGATTTGGCAGGCAGGGGCGAATTCTGCAGGTCGTCCAGCGAAGTGTAGACGCCGTCGACCTTATATCCATAGAAATTATACAGGGATTCTCCGATTGTCGAGACGCATACCACATCGCTCCACTGCCCGTAACCGATGAGATTCGCATTCTCCGTACCATCGAGGCTGAGGAGTTTGTTGCGGTTGAACGAGACCTGGAAATTGCTGTTCCAGCCGAACTTGCTGTTGTCGATGATATGGGCATCTACAGTAAACTCAAGTCCCTTGTTCTCTATGGAACCGTAATTCCCCTGAGGAGCCGCCAGTGCGGATGAACCGTTGCCCTGGGTTCCCATATAGGAAGGCAACTGCATCCTCATGAGCATATCCTTGGATATCTTCCTGTACGCATCGACAGTAAGGTTCAGGCGATTGTGGAAGAATCCGAGGTCGATACCTACATTCACCTGCTCCTGCTTTTCCCAGCGGACCGAGGTATTAGGAATGTTGGCCGGACGATAACCGGGACCAAGAGCCGTGGGCATCCTGCTAATAGCGGATCCCCAGGCATATCCTCCGATATTGGAGTTTCCTGTCTGTCCCCAGCCGACTCGGATCTTGCCGGTTTCGAGGACATCCTGGTTTTTCATGAACTGCTCGTTGGTAAACTTCCAGCTTGCTGCAAATGAGTGGAATCCAGCCCAACGGTTATTGGGGCCGAAGTTGGAGGATCCGTCATAGCGATAGGTGTAAGTAGCAAGGTAACGGTCGTCATAGCTATAGTTCCAGCGGGTGAAGAACGAGGCCATAGCCGCACTTCCGAAGCCGGAACTGATACTGTAACTGGTCTGCGGGGCAAGAGCGACATTATGCACCTCGTCGGAAGAGAGACCGCTGCCGCTGCCTCCGAGATAATTCCAACTGGACTCCCATGCTTCCTGTCCGACCATTGCAGTAATACTCTGTTTCCCGAACTGATTGGAGTATGTGAGATAATTCTTGATCTGCCAGAAGATGTTGTTATTCTTTTGCTGGCTCATGGAATTGGTGTCGCGCGTCCATCCACCAAGATCCACCATGGGAGAATAACGGATGGCATCGCTTGAACTCACGTCAAAACCGACTTCCGTACGCCACACGAAATGTTTTACGGGAGTCAGGTCGGCATAAACGTTTCCGGTCAGTTTCTGCCTTTCGAGAGTTATCTCGTTCATAAGGGCCATTGCAACCGGATTGGGATTTGTATAACCTTCACGGATTGTAGAAGAATAATTGCCGTCGATATCGTAAACAGGGATATCTGGGATGGTCGTAAGTGAGTAGTAAAGCAATCCCTCGTTGGAATCGGCGAGTTTGAGATCGTCCTTCGTCTGAGAGAAAGTCGCATTGACACCCAGCTTGAACCACTTCTTGAGTTGGGCATCCAGGTTAGTACGGAAAGAGAAACGTTCGAATTCCGAACCGATAATGGTGCCCTCCTGATTCATATAGGAACCGGATACATAGTACTGTACTTTCTCCGTTCCGCCCTGTGCGCTGATTTGGTGCTGATGCTGAAGTGCGGTACGGAATATCTCGTCCTGCCAGTTGGTACCTTTGCCAAGGATGCCGGGATTTACGTAATATCCATTTTCGTCCCAAGCTTCCCCCTGATCGAGAAGGTAGTTGTAGAACTGGGCATATTCACGAAGGTTCATCATGTCCAGGCGCTTTGTCTGGCGGTTTGCTGCGAACATGCCGTCATAGGTAAACTTTGCCTCGCCGGCCTTGCCGTGCTTTGTGGTGATGAGCACGACGCCGTTCGCGCCCTGCGCTCCATAGATGGCGGTTGCAGAAGCATCCTTGAGGATTTCCATGCTCACGATATCTGCAGGATTCAAGGTGGAGAGAGGGGAAATGGTGGAAACACGGCCGTTTCCAAGGGCATCGCCCAGACCGAAATCGGCACCTGAATTTCCGCCGCCCTGCACTATGACACCGTCAATCACATACAAAGGTTCTGCATTGGCGTTGATGGTTGCCTGACCGCGCACGCGGATCGACGAAGATGAACCGGGAGCACCGGAAGTCTGCACTGCGGACACACCGGCTGCACGTCCCTGGAGAGACTGGTCAAGGCTCGAGATGATCGAACCCTTGAGGTCGTCTTCCTTCATAGAGACGGAGGCTCCGGAAAGGTCGCTGCGCTTCATGGTACCGTAACCGACGACGACTACTTCGTCGAGGAATTCGGCATCTTCAGCTAGGATAACGTTGATGACGGACTTGCCGGCAACAGCGATTTCCTGGGTCGCATAACCGATGGACTTGAATTCGAGCACTGCGTTGGCTGCAACACTGATGCTGTAATTACCGTCCAGGTCGGTCGTTGTGCCATTGGTAGTGCCCTTTTCTACGACACTGACTCCGATGGCAGGGCCTATTTCGTCTTTCACGTTACCGCTGATGGTCACCTTCTGGGCGAACATTGCGGTAGTTGCGAAGAGCATCAACAGGCAAGTAATGATTTTACTTTTCATTTGACCTGATTTAGTTGTTAATAAATTGTAGTTAGTATTTTAGAATTTTCTGAAATATTCGTCGCGGGCCTCGTTGAACGAGGGCTCTGCCCACATAGCGTGGCCGCAGAGCGGTACGCACATGTACTTCTTTTCAGATTTCACGTTATTGTATCCTGCAAAATTGGTATGCGGCGGGCAGGTGGGATCCTGCAGGCCGAATGCCATGAACACCGGGCAAGTGATGCGCGGCGTAAAGTTCTTGATGTCGAAGTAGCGGAGCATGTCCATCAGCTGAGCCCTGTCGATTCCTTCGGCATCGGCGTGTTGGAAGACCTCGTGCATGGGCCACCAGACTATCTTGGCATAATCCGGATAATCGCTCAGGAAAGGCACGCTGGGCACGATTGCGCGCATCTTGTCGGTAAGGCTGGCGGAAATCCAGGTGAAAGCACCTCCCTGGCTGTCGCCGCAACCGAAGATGCGGGTGGTGTCGGCCTTGGGAAGGGATGCAGCGAATTCCACGGCGCGGACGATGTCGCAGAAGGCTCCGCGATAGTAGAACTCTTCCTTGGAAGACAGGCCGCGGTCTATCCATTCTTTCTGACCGGCCTTGAAGATGCCCTGGTCGCGCACGCTGACGGTGAAGTCGATGCGGTCCGCGTTCCAGTCGGGGTCGTCGTAATAAACATCAGCGCCGTAGCCCATGAAGTTCATGCGCACGGGATGACGGCCTTCGGCAGTAGGTATGTAGATGATGCCGCCCATAGTGGCACCGCCCCAGGAGGGCATTTCCACGCGGTAGCACTCACGCTTGTCGGAAGAATGTTCGGGGAGAAGGGTCCACTGCACGTCCATTGGCACTTCGGCAAGTTCGGAGAGGGTGGTCTGCCAGAATTCGTCGAAATCCTCGGGAGCATCGCAGGGGCTCTGGATCTGTTCGGGATTGACTCCGATATTGAAAGTCTTGCCTCCGTTGATGCAGATCTGGTAGAAACCGGGCTCGAGCTCACCCAGGGAAAGGGTAGCACGCACGAAACGGGCGGGGTGGGTACGCACCTGCACGGAAGAAGAGAAGATGGGCTCTGCTGCATAGTCCATGAGGTCCAGGTCGCGCTTGATGCTGTACTTGACTTCGCTCAGGGGCAGATTGGACGCCACGTTCACCGAAAGTTTG